>NZ_JAKJSN010000001.1:0-18255 GCF_050337005.1 Photobacterium japonica
ATTTCAAACATCAAAATGGCAAAAATAAACCATTGAATTAATTGCACATTGAGGAGATTAAAAACAACAAATCGTGACGATGAGAAATTTTTATTTTTATAATTGTCAATTTTTAAATATAAACAACATGTCAGCTAAATAATGCAAAAAACAACCTCAACCTTGAATAACATTATGCTATCTACAATAGATAATGCATTCACTGTGAGCACAAAAAAACCGATACGGGCATTATTCCAAAATAAAGAGAAGTCAATTATGTCACCAATGAACAAGCTAAGTATTGCTGTCCTTGCAGCAGTAGCAAACCTTGCGACCATTCAAACGGCAAGTGCACACGGTTGGGCTGAATTCCCAAGCGCACGTCAGAGCACCTGTTACACAGATGGTGGCTACTGGACAAACGAGATCCCGAACGCCGCATGTCAGAAGGCTTTCGACAAATCCGGCAACTACGCGTTCCTTCAACGTAATGAAGTGGCAGCCCTAACCGCTGACTACAACAACATTGAAGCCGTGAAGCAGCAAGTACCCAACGGTGAGCTATGTGCCGCGGGTGATACACAAAAATCCGGGCTAGATGTCACATCACCAGATTGGCAGCAAACCACCGTTACTTTGGATGAAAACGGTGAGTTTGAATTCGTGTGGACTGCAACGGCACCACACAACCCATCATTCTGGGAGTTTTACCTGACCAAACCTGGCCACGACTTCACTCAGCCATTGAACTGGGAAGATCTGGAACTGGTTGATACCGCAGGTAACATTGCCCCTGAAGCGACATCGCCATACAAAACCTACCGCTTCAACGTACAACTACCAAAAGATCGTGAAGGTGATGCAGTACTTTACACCCGTTGGCAGCGTATCGACCCAGCCGGTGAAGGTTTCTACAACTGTAGCGACATCGTGATCAAGCAGTCTGATGGCGGCATCACGCCTCCACCACCGGTTGAAGACGGCAAACTGAACGCGATCGAAGGTTACTTCGTACCAGCGGGTTACCCTGTACCAGCCATTGGCGACACCATGCGTCTACGTACCATGGACGGCAACGGTAACGAGCAAATCGATGAGCGTCTGCTAATCACAGCGTTCAACCAAGCGACTTGGGCACAAGACCTAGCAAACCAAGTGAACACACAACACGCCGGTAAATGGGCTGTCGGTGTGTGGGATCAGGCTGCTGCTGAATACCGTTTCGACGAGAAAAACATTCATGCTAACCGCGTATGGTCTTCAGAAAAAGACAGTGCATTTGCACTATCTACTCTGAAGCCAATCGATCCGCCACCACCGGTTGTTGACCCAGAGCTACCAGAAGGCGCATGGGACAAAACCGCGACTTACGTTGAAAACGACGTGGTAACACACAACGGTAAAACGTGGAAAGCAGGCTGGTGGAACCAGAACGAAGAACCAGGCGTGAGCAACGTGTGGAAACGCGTACTGACTGACGGTGAAGAGCCAGAAGTGGGCGCTTGGTCTGCAAGCTCTGAATACAACACCAACGACGTGGTAACACACGACAACGCAGAGTGGAAAGCGGCTTGGTGGACAAAAGGTGAAGAACCTGGCACCACTGGCGAATGGGGTGTATGGCGTAAGCTGTAATCCATTACCAAGCGAGTGACCTTAGCCGTCACCCGAACACAAAAAAGGATCTGCCCCGGCAGATCCTTTTTTTATACTGAGCAAGCGATACGATAACGTTGAGTTCAATACCGAAAGTGTTCACACATTAAGGCGCGAGATGCCGTACCACGTCGGCTTCGATTTGCTTGAGCAATAACGCCCCCGCATCAGATTCAATCTTCATCGCGACCCAGCCATCCGTTCCCATAAACTCAGCGCATGAGAAAGTCACCGCTGGTGCTGATACGTTGGCAGACCAGTCGCCCGAGAGCTTAAAGATCCCGACAGACGTATTGATTCGGCTGATTGAAAATTCCACTTATTCCTCCGTCACTCCTGAACGTATTCGCAGCTTTCGCCACTGGTGATATTTTAAGGGTGGAACCAGTATCCATCGTGAGGCAGATAGGGCAAGGCATTGTTACCTAAAATGCATCACAGGCGGACTTGCTGAGGGTGCGTGTGTAGAAATACAACACTCACAACCAGTCTTCGCTGTGCATGCCTACTCGTTGATTAATGAATAGATGAAAAAAAACGCCACTGGGATAAGTGGCGTTTGGGTATTTTAAGCACCGACTGTAGAAGCCGATGACATGAGGATAGCGAGACTTATCCGTTCACTACCGTCGTAGGCAACACACGTTTCAAAATGTCGGCAAGTGTTACAACACCAACCATTTTTCCGTCTTTACTTACCACAGCTAGCTGCACGCTGGCTTTACGCATACGCGCTAGGGCTTCATAAACCGGCGTTTTTGAATCTAGCACATAGGCATTACGGGCTACATCGCGCGCGGGTTTATTCGCTGGTTCAAGTAGCGTATCACGCACGTGAACCACTAACGGTTTAAGACCCGATTTGCCGCACACGAGAATACGTAAGTGACCCGATGCCATCGCAGCAGCACGCACGTCAGCCACTGTTGCGTTCTTATCAACGTGCGCCATCACCTGACCTTCAGTCACCAAGGTTTCAACCGGAATTGAACTCAAGTCAATCAGACCAGACAGTTGCTTTTGAATATTCGGTTTCAACGTACCCACTTTGCCCGAGTGCTCTACCAGCTGACGGATAGTATCCACATCCTGCCCACCGACTGCGGCGCTTTCTACTGGCTCAACACCGGATGCTTTCACCAAGCGGTTTGCAATGCTGTTGATCCAATTTAGCAATGGACGTAGCGGCCAAACGTAGGCACGTGCAACCAGACCGATAGCCAGTGCTGATTTTTCTGGGTGTGCGATAGACCACGATTTTGGTGCCATCTCACCCACCACTAAGTGCAGGAAGGTCACGAAAAATAACGCAAAACCAAAAGCGGCGCCATCGGCCAACCAATCAGGCAAGCCCATTGCAAGAAACACCGGACCAACCCATTGGTCAACAGCCGGTTTCGTCACCGCACCCAACGCAAACGTACAGAAGGTGATACCCAATTGGGCACCCGCCAGCATCAACGTTAAGTCATTCATGCCACGTAGCGCCGCACGTGCAGACGCACTTTCGACGGCGATTTCTTCAAGGCGATGGCGACGTGCACCCATCAATGCAAATTCGATGATGACGAAAAAGCCACTCAAGACAATAAGGGCGGTCGTCACTAGGGTGACAATCAACGGATCGGTCATGCTTCACCCTCCACGCTTGGTTTCTCTACCAGTTTTACGCGCACCTCTGTCGGTACATGTCGTTCAATACGTAATACATCAACCTCAAGGTATCGCAATACTGGCTCACCAGACGCCAATTCTGACGGGTCGATAGGCAATGCAATCGTCACCGTGTCCCCCTCAGCAGGCAGTGCACCACGTTCAGCAATCAATATGCCGGCAATGGTTTCCACATCGCCACGCGGCAGGTCGTAACCGATCGCGCGCTCTACTTCATCGACGTGCACATCACCTTCCATCAACCAGACATTGCCGCTTTCAGAAACAACCGCATCGCCGTTATCTTCATCATGCTCATCGGTGATTTCACCCACAATTTCCATCGCCAAATCTTCAATCGTCAACACACCGGCAAAGCCGCCGTATTCATCGATCACACAGGCAAGTTGATTGGTTGACGTCACAAGCTGATCAAGCGCGTCAGGCAATAGCATCAGGGTCGGCAGGACGGTGGCAGGACGCATCACAGACGCAACGGTGTCATCGGTATTGCCCGCATCAATGTGTGCAAGCACATCAGACAGATGCACCACACCAACAGGCGCGTCATCATCATTGATCACCGGATAGCGCGTGTGCGCTTGAGCCATCAGTGACAACAGTTCGGTCAATGTCGTTTCAGGTTCCACCCAATCCACTTGCGAACGCGGCACCATGGCGTGCTCTACATCGCGCTCTGGGAAATCAAGAATACGATCCATCATCAGTGACAGCTCGACAGGCAAGTCACCACTATCACGCGAGTTGGCGATGATGTGGTGTAAGTCTTCCTCTGAGGCGCTCACATCAAGATCATGCACGGGTTCAATGCGCATCGCACGAAGAAGAAGGTTGGCGGATTTATCGAAGAAGCTGATGATCCAACCAAACAGTGACATGTAAATCAGCGTCGAGCGAGACATCATGCGAGACATCGGCTCAGCGTTCGCAATCGCCAGATTTTTCGGATATAGCTCACCGAGAATCATCTGAACAACCATGGCAACCGCTAGCGTGATCACCGTACCGATTGCGATACCCGCTTCCAGCGACAGCCCAACGCCTTGCAATAAGACACCCATCGATTGACCGACAAGAGGCTCGGCAACAAAACCGAGTACAAGACCTGTTACGGTGATACCTAGCTGTGCGCCAGACAACATGAAGCTGGTTCGTTTGGTCACGGAAAGCGCGCGCTTGGCGGCTTCATCGCCAGTGGCGGCTAAAGTAGCGAGTTTTGCACGGTCGACGGCCATATAAGCAAACTCTTGGGCAACGAAATAGCCGTTTGCCGCAATAATTGCCAAGATAAAGAAAATGCCGAACAGGAGGGTAAGGATAGGCTCAATCATTGCTGTGTCCTCCCTTGGTCACATAATGCCAGTGAGGAGATACACAATCGACGAGAGTTGGGGTCCACTTTATTTTCCTAACATAAATACAGGAAGCGCAGTATATTCCCGTGAGGACAAATCCGTCTAGTGAATCGTTACGGCATGCCTGATTAAAAACGGGGAGCTACTAACCCGATAACCGCCTATTCTCCTAGGAAATGCGCTAAATCGGCGGCTCTAGCACCAAATTTTCGCATTTTGTAACGTTACCGCCTGTTACAAATAACCGTGTTTTTTCGCTCCCTTGTTGGGGGATTGAGACGCACAAAAGCCACGAATAAAGAAGCCGATGCCGTTATCCGGGGGATGTTCAGTGCGAAAAAGTAGCGCCACATCATACGGAAACGCCCAAGGTTATTGGCCTTGGGCGTTTCTTCTAGCAAACGAGTTAACGACAAACCGAGTCTTAACGTGTCATATGCAGAATAGGAAAAGGTTTACCCATATCATCAAGCGGTGAACGTGAAACAACGTTGAACCCCATGTGCTCATAAAAGCCGGTGGCTAGGGGATTTTGTTCATTCACGTCAACCTGGGTCGCACCTAACTGCTCAATGGCATATTGCAGTAACGCTTTACCCACCCCTTTCCCTCTAGCGTCATTTGAGACGAACAGCATTTCAATCTTTGCATCATGGACACCCACGAAACCCAGAATTAAACCACTGTCACTTTTCACACATCTCAATGTGACGGCAGGGAAAGCCTGCTCAATGATGATAGGTTTAAAAAACGCAATATCATCTTCTGTTATAAAGTCATGCGTTGCTCGGACTGAATTTTCCCAAACCTCAAGCATTTCTGCGTAATATTCAGGACGCACATTTTCTACAATCATTCTATCTTCTCTAAAATTGACTGAAATTCATGTGCAGCCGCGAACCCGCATTTTAACTCTCGTTTATGGAATGTCTATAACGTGTAGTGAAGCCATTATCCATCCATTCACTTCGCCTTCCCCCTTTTTTCTTCCTCGATACGCACTCTCACAGATGACAACGCACGCACAAAAAGACTTGACCAATTAAGTTAACAGCATTAACTTAATGGCATTAACTTAATACTAAGAGTTTCTCATGAACAGCAAAGGTCGCCCCGCTCAAATTTCAAAGACAGACATTGTGGCGTGCGCGCTTGAGATAGGCTTAGACCGCGTGAGTATGCATTTACTGGGTAAGCAACTCGGCGTCAGCGCGACGGCGCTCTATCGCCATGTTAGTTCAAAAGACGACCTCATCATTCAGTGTTGTGATGTCGTCATGGGGAACGTCGATATACCTAATGACACAGACTGGGAATCCTATCTCTACCGTTTTGCCCGAAATTTTAGAAAGACACTGCTGTCGATGCCCCGATCAGTTGAGTTTATTCGTTACAACCAGCAATTCACGCCCAATTCCAGCCTATTAGTGAACGATATGCTGGGCGTATTTCGTGATACACACTTTGACGCACAAACGGCATTTATGGCTTTCGCCACCGTTTTTACGCGTGTGACAGATATTGTGCAACACCAAGAACTGGCTGAGCAATTTCAAGCTGATTCCCAGCAAGACAGCATCAAATATGCCCATGATAATCAGCTCACTCACCTGTTATGGCTATTAGAGCAAAGCAAGCCTGTTGATTATGAGTTGTATTTTGAAGATGGCATCAAAATAGCCATTGAAGGTTTAAAAGTGGTTTTTGGTCACCCCAATCAAAACTGAATGTATGAGGACGGTATGTGATGTCGATATTTATAGATAATGCGATTGCAGGTTGGATTCGTCAGGCTGAAAAAAATGGCGAGCTCACAAACAACCAATTCAAAGGAAAACCGCTTGATTTGGAAGAGTATTTTAGAACGCCAGCGGAGCATCGACTTGGGATGAAAATCCTGAAAGATGCAAACTGCCTTCCACCCGCAGTGGAGCTCATGAAACAAATCAGCAACAAAAAAGAAGATCTTGAGAAGATGACAGATCCGACAGAAAGAGAGGCTCTGCGTAAAGAGATCATTGCACTTGAATTGAAGAAAAACATGCTCCTTGAAGAACACCGCTAATCGCATTGTGTAAAACAATGGCAGATCAGAGCAAGTCCTCTCACTGCCATTTCCTTTTACTCAGTGACTCACTCCACCTTCACCACTTCTTTCACTATCCCCACGGCCACTTTCTGATTTGGCTTACCATGAATGCGCAATACATAACTGCCCCATTCGTGGGTGTTAATGTGATAAATATCACCGTTCAAATCTGGGCATTGTAGGTTAGTGATTTTAGTGCCGGTAATGTCCGCCCCGTCCATTGCAATAGTCACATCGCGGTTGGTCATCAGCAGCATTTTCTCGTTCCACTCTTTGATCGCCAACTGCAAATACGCTTCACCGTTAGCATTCAGGGTAAATTGATACCCTAACGTATCGGTAAAAATGGCTTCCAGTTGTGGGGCTTCGGCCAAAGACCCTGCCACTTGAACCGCCTGTAGCGGCACATCACAGGCGGCCTTATAACGAGCGGCATAAAACTGGTTACGCCCTTGAATTTCCCCGGCAGAGGCTGGCTTAGCCACAGCCGCGGCTGATACCGAGGCACTGAATATCGACAATGTCCCTGCGGCAATACACAGCGCAACGGCGGATGAGCGGGTTATACGAAGGATATTATTCATTGAAATCACACTTCTTCTTATTATAGATATCGCTATTTTGAATAAACAAAAGCAGGAATACATGGATTCGGATCCTGCTTATTTTTCAAGGGGATCAACTGACAAAATGGCGTAATGTGCTGCGGCATGTTTTCCATACTCGGCACACTCAGCGCCTGTAAAAAGGCCAGCAGTTCGGTTTTCTCTTGTGGGGTTAACGTAAAGCCCTGAATGCGGTTATCTTTGGCGGGATGAGCGCGGCCATCGCCCTGTTTCGGCCCCACCCTCATCACACGCCCCCCTGCGGCATAATTGTCGATTACGTGACGAAGTTGAGCCACGCTCCCATCGTGTCCCCATGGGCCGGTATTAGCGACATTGACGAGTGAGGGAATACGAAACTTGCCGTTGTCACTCCGCTTACCCGTAACCGCTTGCACCCCTGTCGCCAACGGAAACGCAACGGCGGTGTGCAAGTATGCCGCTTCACTGTACAAGCCAGTATTCACGTAGCGGTTCCCCATCGTGAACGGCATGTCTGCGGGCGTGTTCAATAACGGACCACTGTGGCATTGGCTGCATGCCAAGCGGTCTGACTGGAACAAGGCCAATCCACGTTGCTGCTCGACAGATAATGCACTTTTGTCACCCGCGATAAAACGGTGATAGGCAGTGTCGATGGAACGGATAGTCGACACATACGCCACCAGCGCATCTATCGTATTTTTGGCAGTAAATAGCTTTTTTGCTTTTAGCTCAGAGGCCGTCTCTGGCTCACCCCCAAACGCCGCATCAAATAAAGGCGCATACAAGGTATTGCTTTCATTCAAGCGTTGTTGCAATAGGTTTGGTGTCATACCCATTTCTTCCGGCGCATGAGAAAACAAGGGCACAGCAATGGTCGCCGCCAACGAGGAAAGCCCCGGTGTGGCTTGCATGAACACATCGTAATCAGCCACGTTCAACAAGGCAGGTGTATTTAGCGCCGTGGCTTGGCCGTGAATATCTGGCGTGCGGGAAAAACGGTTCGTCCAGCCCAAATCTGGCGCATGGCACAACGCACAACTGCGGTTACCGTCACGCGACAGTCGTACATCATTAAACAAATACCGGCCTAATTCTGCTTTATCTGACAAACCACTATTCAGTAAAGGTCCAGATTGAAGTGAGGGCTGATATGATGAAACAAAAGAAACAACAGGCTTAGTCAACGGCATAAGAAATGAGCGCGGTAAAGCAGCTACCGAGCAGGATACGCACATCACCGTAATAGCGAAAACATATGGCGTGGTAAGAAATAACAGAATGAATCGGATCACAACGGTCAGGCAGATATTGTTAAATGTCGAATGGCATCTTACGTGACAGCGTGGATACCCAAAAGGAATATACTGATTTATTCTGTATATCTAAAAAAACTGAGAATATAATGCACGAAAAATGACATTCGTCATTAAAAAATTGCTGATTAACTCATCAAACGGAAGGTTAAATTAATACGAGGCATTTTGAGCTGACGAGTTTTCGGCACACTGTGCTGCCAATGGGTTTGCAATTGTCCGGCCATGACGAGCAATGAACCATGGCTAAGGGGATATTCACGCTTCTCTTTACTTTCTATGTGACGCAATACAAAGCGACGCGTCTCCCCCAAACTCAATGAGGCGATTACGGGCTCCGCCCCCAATTCCGGTTCGTTGTCTTGATGCCACCCCATGTAATCCGCCCCGTCACGATACAGATTCGCCAGTACAGAATTAAAACGGACACCCGGTATGTCCACCAGCGCCTGTTCGATATGCTGACGGATCGTTAACAACGCCGGTGACCACGGATCCGGCGTCATCGTCAATCCGGAATAACGGTAGGTCGCGTCTCCGCACCACGCTTGTAAACGCGGTTGCAAGATTTGACGACCGAACATCGTTATCGGCCGTTGTTGCCAATCCAATTCATCAAGCAATTGTTGATACAGTTGATCAGCCTGCGTGGGCGAATAAAACGCAGGCTGCCAATACAGTTGACCGTGATCGACCGTCTGCCAAGCAGAGTCAGAGCGATCAGACACGATCATCAATTGCCACCCAAGGCTGTGACTCGGGCCCGGTGTAATCTGCGCTCGGACGAATAATCCGATTATGCTCGCGCTGTTCAAACACATGCGCCGCCCATCCAGTCACGCGGCTCATCACGAAAATCGGCGTAAACAATTTGGTCGGGATCCCCATGAAATGGTAGGCCGAGGCATGGAAGAAATCCGCGTTACAGAACAGGTTCTTCTCGCGCTTCATCACCGCTTCTACCCGTTCCGACACGGTATACAACTCGGGGTGTTCAGCATCTTTCGACAACTCTGCAGCCCAATGTTTGATCAGTGCATTACGCGGGTCAGATTCGCGATAAATAGCATGCCCAAAGCCCATGATTTTCTCTTTGTTTTCGAGCATCGCCATGATGCCGGCTTCGGCATCATCCGGCGTGGCCCATTGCTCAATCATGGCCATTGCCGCTTCATTCGCCCCACCATGCAATGGGCCGCGCAACGTCCCAATGGCACTGCACACACAGGAATAAATATCGGACAAGGTGGAGGCACACACACGGGCAGCAAACGTTGAGGCATTAAACTCATGCTCGGCATACAGAATGAGCGAACAGTGCATGACATTTTTATGGAGTTCAGAAGGCGATTCATCCGTCAGCATTTTCAGAAAATACCCGCCAATGCTCTCTTCATCACAATAGGTTTCAATACGCACGCCGTGGTGACTGTAGCGGTACCAATAACAAATAATGGCGGGCAGCAGTGCCAACAGACGATCGGACTTGTCGTATTCTTCGTGGAAATCCTGCTCTTGTTCCAGATTCCCCAACATCGAACAACCGGTACGCATCACATCCATCGGGTGTGCATTGGCCGGAATTTGCTCTAGGACGGCTTTGAGCGCGAGCGGCAAACCGCGATAACCAATCAAGGTGGTTTTATATCCTGCCAGTTCGGTGCGGGTCGGCAGTTTCCCTTTTAGCAGCAGATAAGCGACTTCTTCAAATTCCGCATAGTGCGCCAAATCGGTAATGTCGTAGCCCCTGTAGGTCAGGCCCGTCCCGCTTTTGCCGACGGTACACAAGGCGGTGCGCCCTGCGCTTTGTCCCCGTAACCCTTCACCGCCCAGTGCCGCTGAATGCCCGTCTCGATCCATCGCCGCTCTCCTTGCTGTGTGCTCTGTCAGTACATGTTATCAACCTGTATCCGGATACAGAAAGCGTAGGTCAGAACCGCACAATTGACCACTTAATCAGTCTGTTGCTCTGTCGCGGTGAGCGTGTAGAGAACATCTCAATAAATGCTTAGACAGATACCGTCGGCAAGGTCACATCGACCCACACCAAGCGGTGATCGGAACCCGCTTGCGGACGCTCTCGGCCACGGTCGTCGGTGATCAAACTGCGCAACGGATCTTTCCGATCAGGCCAGAACACACCACTGTTGTGTGCCGTCATATCCGCAGAAGGCAACACGTAATCCAACCGCAAACCGGATAAATGCGTCCACTCATTCGGTCGTCCCTTACGCGGCTGCCACGGACGTAAAAAACACCCACCAACACTGTTCGGCGTGAACTTGCCCGACGCGACGGTACGGTTCACACGAGGGTGAAATAACAGGTCACTAATGCCTGTTTTCATGCCATCGCCATCCATGCGGTCGGCATTCAAATCCCCCAGCACCACAAACGACGCATCAGAAGCAAGGCCACCTGACTGGCCGTTATCATCCACTAAGTACGGTGCATCATCGATAATGGCCTTCACCAACGCCAACTCATCATGATTGCGTTTGGCATTGCGCTTTTCTTCACCGTCAAACACCGGTGGTGTGGGGTGACAGCAAATCACATGCAGTGTTTGTTCACCGACCGTCACGGGCACTACCACATGGTTTTTTGACGACAATCGCAACTGGGCGCTCGCCGCCTCGCCGTAATAATGCAGAGGCATATAATTATTCGGCAGATCCCGCCATAACAGGGTTTGCCAGCAACGAATAGCATCCGCTTGGATCGGATAACGGGATAACAAGACAAAACTGTAGTGACCGTGATGTTCACCAAAGCCTTGTGCGTCATTCGGCAAGGTGATCACCCCGTCGCCATCGACATCCACATTCAGGGGTAAACCGGTATTGGACGGCGGGCAGTATCGGTGCGGGTAATGGATGGGCGATTGACCGTGCTGAGACTTCGCTAAATAATGATCGCAAAAACGCGTCACAGTACCATCGTCTCCGCCTTCACCGGGATGGTCACATTCACACAACAGCAAAATATCCGGTTGTGTGTGCTGAATGATCGCTGCTAACCGGGTAAAACGTGCGTCTTCCGCAGGCGTTGCATGATGCAGTTGCTGGCAGATCGCGCCCGCCTTTGAGGCTGACAACGAAATATTGAACATGGCCACACGAAGCGGCGAGGAAGCAGAACAAGAAGAGAGGGGCTGTGCGTGCAAGGCGGGATCATCCACGAAAAATCATGGCCGCAGTATACGCGACAGCACGCGTTATGACACGGGTGAGACAGCTAGATTTATCGTGCGAGGTCAACCGCCCAGCACTATTCACTGCGTCGCTAGTCCATTAACTGACTGATCGCTTGGCGGATCTGTTTGGCATCCCATTCTGCCCGATGTTTCGACGGCCCCAGATTGGCTAAGGTTTGCTGAAAATGCGCACGTTCAATGCCATTTTCTTGCAGCAACCATAAGCCCACTTCGGTCAGCATGAAGGACGGGCGCATGTGTGCGGCACGATAGAGGCGCCCCAGCCAAAACAGATCCCACTGGCTGTCACAAAAGACCTGTTCATATTGCCCGAGCACCGCATTCAGATGCTGGCACACTTCCACCACTTGCTGACCATCTTGTAGCAAGGTTTGGCGGGAAATTTGATGTATTTCTTGCTCGGCATACTCATCCCAGTATTGCCAGACATCACTTGCAGTGAGAGGGTTAATCAATAGACTGTGCCCAGACCCATCGGGTAATGAGTAGCCTACTTCAATCGGATAGGATTGTTCGGAAAGACCGGATGCTTCAAAATCCAACGTTGCCCACATTGCACTCTCCCTGATGCGATTCGTTATTACCTGCTCATCAATACCACGACGTCCTGTCTATACCTTGATGGCAAGCTTCGAGTAAATACGCCGTTTTCATGTCATTTCTGTGATAACGGTGTAAACAATACATGTAGCTTAGAACATGATGCTAATTTGGTGAAGGCGGATCAAACTCAATGTTGATACTCGTCACTCACAATTATTCCTCATGAACATGGTCATTTACTTCACACAGGTCTCCACCTTGGCCTGCTCTATCACATCGATTACACTGCCTGCCTCTCACACTACACACGATGTTTTTATGACGACTCCCCTTCTTGGCTTTGCCGGTTTTAGTGGCTCAGGGAAAACCACGCTGCTCGAACGCGTTATTGCACAATTGAAGCAACACGGTTTACGTATTGCGTTGATCAAACACAGCCATCATGACATCGAACCGGATAAACCGGGCAAAGACAGCTACCGGCTGCGCCATGCGGGGGCGAGCCAAACGCTACTGGCAACACAGGGGCGTCACATGCTGTATTTTGAATACCCTGAACCACGTGAAGAACCGTCACTGGCGCAATGTGTCGCGCAGCTTGATCACTCACAACTGGATGTGATTTTGGTAGAAGGGTTTCGCGATGAAGCCATCGCGAAAATTGAAGTGCATCGCCCAAGTTACGGCAAACCCCGGCTGCATCTTACTGACGCGCACATTATTGCCGTCGCAAGCGACGTGGAAATGGCCGATTGTTCATTGCCGCAGCTAGATCTGAATCAACCCGACACGGTGACCGCATTCATTGTCGCGTGGTTAGCCGCAGAGACCAATGCCTCTTCTTTGCCCCACTGCGTTTCAATGCGTAAATAAACCCCACAGTGGATAAACTTGCTCAATTGCAAGTTAGAGAACGCCACCCCAACGGCATATTGCTCTGATGCGCACAACGCAAAGCTCAGAGCAATTTCTGCTGATAAGCCCATATCAATAAAATTGGCACCCCGTCTGTCACACAGGCTCAAATACTCAAATACGCCTTGGAGCACTTCATCGGGGTCACTGCTTTCCGCCAGCGTCATGCTGAAATCAAAACGGGAATAATGGTGTTGGTCTAAAGAACACGGGGTGTCTTTCCACGTGATCTCATTGGCAAATGCCAACGTATTAATCAGCGCACGAATGTCCTTTTCGTCGCCATTAATGTTCAGTGTTGCTATATGCATCTTCACTCCATTGCGATGTCATATAATGGATAAACGGTATCTTGCGCCGATAGCCGTTCCTAATAAGCATTCAAGCTATTAACGCTCTGCAGAATACGGGTCTTCCGCCAGCAAGTACGCCCGTAGATCCGCCTTACAGGGTTGCGTGTCAATCCACTCACGCATGGCTTTCACGTGGTTGTAAACCTCTTCACCAAATTTTTCCTGATAGAAGGTAGTGAAACTTTCTTTGGCTAAATCACGGCGAATATTTTTCTGCCACTGCACGGTCAAAATGGCATTCAGTGACGTCATCAGGCCATCTTGTTTCAGGAGATCCCACTCGCCTTTATCCAGCCATACGCCGCCGACACCGGCACTGTAATCCAACCGGTGTGTATGTTTCGCCGTAATACGAAACTTACGCATAATTTTGCCCGACACTGGACATAATAAGGCTTTTTCAGTGTCTATCGGCTCACATTGGCTGGCTTCAGGGACAGTGATCTCGGGATGCTCATCTTTCCAGGCGACATAATCTTCAATTAAGACCCAATTACCGCCGCAATGAATACAAGAGTGGGCTTTAAATAAGTTATCAATCAATTCGGGTAATAATAAGCCAACCCGGCAACTGGTGCAGTGCATGTGTTAGTTATCCTTTTTAACGTTATTTTTTATTTTCTCAAAGACATAAAGGGGATTAAAAGGACGTTGTAAGGCGCTTATCGCATTCAACGCTTGACGATCATCTTCATGTAATTGCCAATAGGCGTGTTGTGCATCTAAATCAGAATAAGCCAACATTTTCCCAGTGACCGCGGCTAAATTTTTTGAAGGGAATGGGACATCCATCTCGGGATAAGACACGATCAATTCAAGTAAAGTGCCGTATTCTGGGTAAGTACAACGCACGATGGCTTGACGGGAAAGGTAATGAAGCAGTATCGGTTGCGGGGAAATAACACGCTGCAAAAGGGCTTTTTCTTCCACCGTAAAGGTTGGCGTAACATTTTTTCCGTCACACTGTACGACTTTATCTGAATATTCGGCCATTATTTTATGTAAATATAAAAAAGCATACGAATCATCTGCCACCGATGGACTGCTCAATAACAAAAAAAATAACAGCACAATACCTTTGCGTACCGTTTTAATACCTCACCTCCATGTTTTCTACCTTTCATCGCATCATGCAATGATCTTCCTGTTCGCGGTCCGATAATTACATTTCAAAACAGATTCAAAGCCAATCTGATTGAGGAAATAACACGGGTATTTTCTCCATTATATCCAGCCCATGAAATGAAACGTATAGGTTGCATATCATTCATCCATAACTGTTAAATCTTTCGCACAACCGTTCCTGTTCGTCTTTATTTACGGCCATCGGATGGGCTCCAGGTGTTTTTTATTTTATTGATGAATTCAATCTATCGAGTGAGATCACAATGGGCACGGCGCGAAGGGCATCAAGAACGTCATCTGATCGCCGTAAATATGACACTGACTTGTCATAAAGGCGCCCTAGACTGCGTGGCACAGATTAAGAGTTCGAGATAATGAAAGGCGATTTTTCCGATGAAAACACCTAACCCCGCATTAACGTTAGCCATTACGAGCATTTATTCCCAATTCCCGAACTTGAGTTACCGCCCGCGTCCTGATGACGTTAAATTACTGGCCGCGTTTATCAAAAGTCAGCATGACACCTATCCCCCACAGTTGGATTTGCTGTTGGAAGAAGATAATCACCACATTGAGGGCGCATTGAACCGCTTCTTTCAACGTCAACGAAAATCGACGACGGAGATTTTCAAATCCAAATAATAACGCGCCGCTTTGGGCACATCAAACACCAATGCACGCCCTTCACGTTGGGTATCAGGGCGAAAATAACTTTCTGGCATCCGTTTGATCGAACGCCACACATTTTGCGTCTGCTTCGCCATCACTTTGCCGTGTTCATCAAGCAGGCGTACGGTTACATCGACCCGAATAACTGCATTGGTGCTGTGATTGACCAACGACGTCGGAATCGTCAGCGTTTGGTTTTGATAAGTGGCAGGCAATACGCTTAACGCCACATCACTGCGAGAGAACGTCCCCTGCGAAACAGGCTGCCCCGGCACAATCGCCACCCCCACCGGCAAGTTCGGCGAGGTGATGGATGACAAGGCGATCTCGCTGTTGGCTATTTGAGTTGCAGCCGGATTGGAAGTATTGACCGGCGTAGCATTCCGCGCTGCATGGGATGAAGTGCCCAACGCAGCAGCTGGTGTTGCAGAAGAAGAAGGTGATGCGGACGGTGTAACCTGCGGCGTGTCGTATTGCCACGTGTGATCGTCAAACAAGATCACCTGCCGTCCATCCGGCAAGGTCGCCCGCAACGGTGCAGATTGCGCAGCCGGACTCAACCCAGACAACAGAATGACACCTGTGGTGAATAACCCGGTCACGGCCAACCATTTTTTTTTACCGGGATGATGCTGTCGCGGCCAATCTCGAACCAAACATCGGACCCAAACTACTGCATTACCTGACATTGCATTACCTCATCGAATACGCTGATCGTCACATTGCCTTGATGCTCTTCATACATGACATTTTGCCCAACGTATCGAATACCGCTGCCAGTACGCGTGCCAAGCAACAGCCATTGACTGTCAACGCTGGTCAGCACCAAGCTGGCGGGATCAGTCTGGTTATAAAACACCGCTGTCATTGGTTGCGAGGTATCTGATGCGTTTGCAGCATCCGTTTTGACGCAACGTAGTGTTACCGGAGCCGGTACGTCGAGCTGGCCACTCATCACCTGTAATTCAACGATGCGTGTCTTGTAAGCACTTTGGGTACACGCTTTCACATCATTGGCTTTCCAGCACTCATTACGCCCTTTAATCCAACCACGTTGCATGGCTTTTTGTGTGGCAAGGTCATCTTTCGGTAGGCGCTTCATGGCCTCGGCATACACCGTCGCCATTTGCTGATCCAAGGTGGCTAAATCGGCCTGTTGGCAAATCAAGTTTTCCACTTCACCTTGGGCTTTTTTACAATCAAAGGTCGGCGTGACGGCAACTGGCTCAGCCAGCACAGGCGCAATCCACATACTGGACAGGCCAATACTAACGACGCCCACCACACCCCAAACGGCGCGCCATACAGGCATGCACTTCACGCTTGCCTTCATCAATATTGTCTTCACTGACGGAACCTCTCTCTAACCCATTGTTGTCAATCATAGTGGCTACTGACAAAGTATTAAATATCAAGTTTGAGGCGGATGCATTCAGCACGGTGCACAATCACCGCTTTCCATATACTTGCCTCACCCGATAAACCGACCTGTAGACATAAAAAAAGGCCCCCGGCGAAGGGAGCCTATAACCAGGGCGTCCGCATGAGCGCTTAATTTTTAGCCATTGACATCAATCCGGCCACAAGGACTTGCTCCAAGAAGGCAGGTTTCATCATGCAGCGTTTCTGTTTCATCGGTACGCTAATCTTGGTTGGTTCAGCTCTGAGCATGTTAAGTGCCATGTGCCTTAACCCCGCCAAGTTTTCAGCTGCGTTTTCTCGGTAAATCTGGCAAGCATCTTCCCGCATACTGACATCTAAAATCCAATGCATGGACTCAATGCCCCAGTGGGCTCGGATAGCCTCTCCTGCCTGCTCTGGGGTCAGGCTAGCTGAACTGATGTAGTAACGGTACTCCAACTCTGGCTCTTTACCTTTTTCTGCCCGGTAGTTTTCAACCATCACAATGTTGGTTAGCCGACTCCAAGCGGAGAAGTCTCCAACCAAATCACTGGCGCTCAGTACATGGTATGTACGCGCTTCAACCCGGCYTTTCTGCTTCTCAATTTGGCATATGCCTCTTTCGATCGGAGTGCGACGGTGTGGGGTGAAGGCGGTCTTTACCGCTGTTGCTAACTTGCCTTGATTGCCCTTAACAGCCAATAAGTAGTCGCCGCCTTTACTCGTGATAGCTTTGGCTATCTTGGTCTGGCAGGCCATCGCATCAATCGTCACGATGGCTCCTCGCAAGTCGAGCATCTGAATTAGTGCGGGTATCGCGGTGATTTCATTACTCTTCGTATCGGTTTTAAGTTGACCTAATACGAGTTGGTTGGCGCTGGAATAGGCACTCACCATATGAATGGTGCTTTGCCTGTCGTCTCTGTCATAAGAGCCGCGTAAGGTCTTGCCATCAATGGCGACGACCTCACCACAGGTTAGCTTGTGTACGGCTTTCATCCAGGCTAGAAAGCAATCGTGAAATTCAGCGGGTTCAATATTTGCAATCAGACGAGCAAAGGTATCATCAACGGGTACTCCTTTCTCAAAAAGGCCCTGTTTAAGAAACCACTCATGGTGGCCAAGAACGTATTCACGAATGTCGGTCCAGCCTTGGCCTCCGGCTATTACAGCGCAGATTGAGCCAAACAAAATATCGAACAGTGGGTAATCCACTTTCGCGCTTTGTCGCTCGTCACGGATGATGCTGAAATGCTCTTTGATGGTATCTAAATTCATGGYCACTCCTCAAAAGAGGAGCATAAGATCACAGTCGACTCGTCAGGTCAATTTTGATCTGGAATTGGGCAAAAAATATTCATGATCTTGCCCTG
>NZ_JAKJSN010000002.1:0-30331 GCF_050337005.1 Photobacterium japonica
ATGCAGGGTTGTCGCCAAATGAAAAACGGAGGACAGGGAGAACATAAAAAAACGCCTTCCCCAAAGAAGGGGAAGGCGCGGGAAAACGCTAAATGAAGTTTTTCAGGTAAGTTGCTACCGTTACCCTCAGCCACTTAGCAGGCCGACAATATAAGACAGTGTTTTAGCAATACTTTGGCAGTCATTGTGTATCCATCGCCATGGCCACCCTGATGATAGTCGCCTTGGCGATGAATAAACGCTTTTCTGATGTCATTGCCAGTCATCAGAAAAGTGGGGGGAGCAGGTTCACCCTGATAGGGCAGGATGAACCTGCAGTTTGTATTAAAGCGCGTCGGCTTTAATACAAAGCACGTGGTATTTACCGTGCTCGATTTCCGCACCTTCAGTTTCGTGTTCGAAACCAGGGAATTCGCGGTCCCATGCTTCAAGTGCTTTCAAGTACTGGATTTGAGGACTTGTTTCATCACCGAAGTTTTCACCACCCATTAGCATTGGGATGCCTGGTGGGTAAGGGATAACAGAGTTCGCGGCAACGCGGCCTTCCAATTCATCCGATGGCACTAGCTCTACCTCGTCAGACACAACGAACTGGTATGCAGTACGTGGTTTCACTTCCATCTTAGGTAGGCTTGAGTACGCTTCGTTCAGCACTTGCGCTGGGTTGTGACGGACTAGGTATTGGAACATACGGTCACCCAAGTCACGCAGGCCTAGACCTTTGTAGGTTTCTGGAGAAGACGCAACAAGCTCCGGCAGTAGCGTTTCTAGATCCGCGTTCGCATCGTAGTGACGCTTGAATGACAACAAGGTGTTGATCAAGGTGTCACGCTTACCTTTAGTGATACCCATAGAGAACAGGAACATCACTTGGAAGTCAGTCGTACGAGTAGGTACGATACCGAAACGACCTAGGTATGCAGTGACAAGCGCCGCAGGCACGCCGGTTTCTAGGAACTGACCATTGTCGTCAAGGCCCGGAGTCAGCAAGCTCACTTTGATTGGGTCAAGCATACACCAGTCGTTGTCGATTTCGTCAAAGCCGTGCCACTTGTCGCCTGGAGTCAGTTTCCAGTTCTGTTGAATTGTCATTAGCGACTCAACAGACGCGTCTTCAAACTTCACTTTGTCGCCGTTCATTTCAGTAACGGTTTCTGCGTTCCAAGGTTTGAAGAACCAGTCGTTTTCGCTGGTGTAGTCGTTGAATAGCTTACGCATGTTCTGACGGAAGATGATCGCTTCGCGGTTCACTTCGTTAGTCAGAGACAGGCCGCTTTCGCCCTTCATCATGTTCGCTGCAACGTCGTTAGACGCACAGATAGCGTACAGTGGTGAAGTCGAGGTATGCATCATGTAAGCTTGGTTGAAACGGTCGAAGTTAATCGCGTTTTCACCGTTACGTACGTGAATGTAAGATGCCTGAGACAGGGCGTTCAACAATTTGTGTGTTGAGTGTGTTGCAAATACGGTTGGACCTTTGTGGTCTTTCGCATCGCCACGCATCGCGAAGTGACCCTTGTAGATAGGGTTAAAGCGCGCGTAACCGAACCATGCTTCATCCATGTGAATGCGGCTTGAGCTTTCGCCAAGTAGCGCTTCAGTCACTTCTGAGTGGTAGCACAGACCGTCGTAAGTACAGTTAGTAACAACCGCGTAGCCCGCTTTTTTCTCGTCTGCATTGAAAGGAATACCCGCGTTTTTCGCTTTAAGGGCAATGCCTTCTTTGCTCATTTGTACTTTGCTGATCGGACCGATGATGCCGTAGCAGTTACGGCTTGGTACCATGTAGATTGGACGCGCACCGGTTAGGATCAAACCTTGTTCGATAGACTTGTGACAGTTACGGTCACAGATCGCGATGTCGTCATCTTTCATACACGCTTGCATGATGGTACGGTTTGAACCCGATGTACCCACGATGCCAGAGTAAGATTCGTGAGCACCGAAGATTTTCGCCGCTTCCACTTCGCTTTCTTTGAATGCGCCGCTGTGGTCAAGCAGTGAGCCTAGTGCTGCACGTTCGATACCCATATCGGTACGGAACAAGTTTTCGCCGAAGAATTCGAAGAACTGGTTACCGGCTGGTGTCTTAGTGAAACCGATACCGCCTTGGTGACCTGGCGCAGACCAAGAATATTCATGGATGTCGTTGTAGTGCATCATCGCTTTCATGAACGGTGGTAGCACTTGTGAGCGGTAACGCTTCATGGCAGCAACGATACGGCCTGCAACGAAGTCTGCGGTGTCTTCAAGTACAGAGTAACATTCGTCAACACGTTCCATGAGCTTGCGGTTAGCAAGGATAGAAGTACGTGCACGTTCTGCGAGTAGGAAAACAGGGACTTCTGTTTGACGCTCTTTCAGCGTATTGAGCAGGTCAACTTCTTCATTTGAATTAAGGATCTGCTCTTCAGATTTGTCCAGAGTCAGGACTAAACTATCAATTTGTGTCGCGAGAATAACGGCTTTCGCATCTTCATAAGAATTTGCCGTGACGATTTCAATGGTACGTTCGTTTAGCTCTGCAATCAGCGCTTGTGTAGTACGTGCAGCATAGCTGCTTGAATCGATATTTTGCGGCTCTACAACCAGAGTGCGCATTTTGCTGAAGTTGTTGCTCATAATAAATATACCTAATATGCAATGTTCTTTTCAGCTGGATGGCTTGCTTATATTGATAGAGATAAACAGGTCAGGCAGAGTTGTTAACGTTAATTGATATTGATGTCGAGCGGTGAAGTCACCGTGGCTCGAATATGTCTATAAATTACCTATTAATTAAATGGCTGACCTTAATAGAAGGATGAAGATTAAGATCAGTCATTTAATTAAGTGTTACGTGTTCGGTTCATGTTCAATGACAATAAAGAGTGACAGGAACCGTATTAAACATTATGCGTTTACTTTTGGCTCTGATGTATTAGGGGTAACATCTCGTGCTGCAATGAAGCCGTAGAAGATATAACCGAATAGCGTCAGGATAGTACCGCCAAATACGGCGTCTGCCCCACAAGCGTATACACCGTAAATACTGTAAACCACTCCTAATGTACCTACAATCGCACCGAAACGGTATTGCTTTTGCGTGGCCATATTCTTGCGAAGTAGCACTTCTAAGCCCGTCATCGACAAGATATAAGGCACCATGTTGATGAAGACGGCCAGGTTAAGTAGGGCGTTGAATTGACTAATCAAATCAGGAGAGATAGTCATTACCGCAAGAATCAATTCTGCCGCCAGCATAATGAACATACCGTAGATAGGTGCGCCCGCTTTGTTGGTTTTCGCAAAGATTTTAGGGAACAAACCTTCATCAGCGGCTGATTTAGATACCTGTGCGTTAGTGAACTGCCAACCTAATAGCGAGCCGATACAGGCAATAACGGCAGCCAGTGTCACGATGTTACCCACGGTAGGGTTGAACATGTGGCTGAATACAAGACCAAACGGTGCAGTTGAATTAGCCAATTCTGCGTTAGGAATAATACCTTGGATAACACCCGTTGAAGCAATATATATAACCGCGGCGAAACCGGTACCAAACAAGACAGCTAGCGGTACGTTACGCTCAGGGTTTTCAACGGCATCAGAGTTAGCACCGGCAGATTCAATACCCAGGAATGCCCATAACGTCAGTGCAATACCGGAAGAGACAGAGTGCATGGTGGTGTCGTGGTGTGGGTTCCATGCGCTCATGAAGGTTTGCGGATCAAACCACCACCAACCGATAACAGACAGACCCAGTACAGGAAGAATGATACCCCACACCGTGAATGCTGAGATTTGACCTGTGATTTTTGGGCCGCCAAAGTTAGCGAACATAGTGAAAATAAGGATTGCACACACACCGAAGAACGTGTGTACAGGGGTATCTAACCAAGGAATGAAAGGTTTGATGTAACCCACAGCTGAAACGGCGATTGCTACACAGCTAATTACTAAACAGACGTAATAGGTGTAAGAAGAGATAAAGAAAGAAGATTTGCCGTGTGCTTCTTGTGCGTACGCTGACATACCGCCGGAACGCTTACAGAAAGCACCACATTTAGCAAAGGTGTAAGCAATACACATTGCACCTAATGCTGTTACTACCCAAGATAACATTGAAATGGCACCCACTTGTGCCAAACTCGCCGGTAGCATAATAATACCGGAGCCCATCATATTTACAGCAACAAGGACGGTTAAACCAACCAATCCCATTTTTTTACTATTGGCATCTGAAGACATTATATTAACCCTCAATTCAGATGAGACAGAATAATATTTATTCTATTTAGTGGTGAGTGGCCTAATCCGTGGCGACTGTATAGTAAAGGGCGGTAATTTGATATTGGTGATATTCAGAAATAACGAATGTGCTCTTATTACAGCGATATTCACACTGTGTTTCTTAGTGTGAATATATCCATTAACAAATATATTTTTTCTATTAAAGATATATTCATTAAACCGTTTAGAAAGTGTCTCTCTATTCGATGAACATATTCTTATTGATTTTTGATCATTTAAAAACCCTAAAAATGCAATCAAGCATTGCATGAATCGAATTTTTTTAGCCAATGTAAATGGCTATTCAATTTGTTATACAAATTTGGTGTTAGGTTTTGTTAACCCCCTACGAAGTGTGATTTAAATCACACTTGTATGCAAATTCATACACTTAGAGGTCGATTGGACTTGGGTTCAGAGGGCGGCTTCCATCGAGTGCAACGTTTTCGTCGCCATCATGCTGAAATATGCTTATGCAGAATAAGTGAGGATTCATGTGATAATTTTTTTTCGTGAATTTGCTGAATTTTCGTCGTCATGGTAAACAGATAGCCATTTTTAAGAAGAGTTGTGTGAAAAGTGTACTGTTTTTTTGCGAGGTAGGTATGAACGGCATGAGATGCTCGCCAGAAAGCAGAAAGCAGAAAGCAGAAAGCAGAAAGCAGAAAGCAGAAAGCAGAAAGCAGAAAGCCTGATTAGTTGGTAGAAGGCGGCGTGAACCATTGGCGGATCTCTGCCACGGCAGCCATGTTGTTGGCGTTGCCTAATTGTTGGCTGATCTCATGCAGTGGTTGTGTGATGGTGTGAAAGTACGTGTGGCTATCGATAGTCAGTAATCCCTGCGTGGGGGATTGAGTATCGCAATGTTGATAGTGATCGAGGCGCGCTAACAGGCGACAGGCCAGAGGGCGCACGGCATAAATGTGGCATTGCGCGGTCTGGGTGTTAAGGAACGGGCATGGGGTACGCACCGGGGGCAGGTATTTTTTTAGCGGCTCGGCTTTGCGGTTGAGGCGAAAGGCGGTGTGCGTGTGAATGTACACCGCTTCCGCGGCAGAGACTTCAACCGGACGGTTAATGCAGCAGTGCGCGCACCCTTGGCGGCAGACGGATAACGGCATGACAGCGTGGTCAGTGTAGGCATCAGCGGTAGCGTATAAGCGTTTGATAAAATCGAGGGGGGATTTGGGCACATCACTGTGTACCCAATGATCCAGCAATCGCAGGGGGATCTTCACGGCTTCCGGTGCTCGTTGGTGGGGAAAGCGTGAAAAGTGCGCAATGCGCTGTGCAATGGCGTCTGTGGTTAATGCACTACTGGGTAAATCATTATGACTGGGTACGTATCTCAATGCGTCATCCTTAACGTTATCGAGTGGTCATAAAATAAGCGTCCTATTACGTCAGTATAAAGGGGGGAAGGGGGTAAAACATCGAGGCAGGTCGCTGTTTTTGGGTTTGATACGGTGTGGTTCTGTGATCTCACACCTGTTTTTATGGCGAAACAAGTGTGAGAAGAAAGAGGTGATGGTTGGTCTTCTCGCACAAATGGCCTTCTCATGCCTGCTGATGTCAGGGTTTCATTCCATCATGGGATAAGCGGTGTAAGGTGAGTGTTTCTTGAACAATGTTTTTAATTGATCTCACGTCGTATACCGAAGGTGACTATGACTGTATTAACGTTAACCGCTGAACCTTGCTGTGTCCCCCGTACTCGCATTTTCCACGCATCGTCAGACATGCACTTTTTCCCTTCTGATGGTGTTGCGCATAACGCCACACCGTTGATCCTGTTGGTGTTGGTGTTGGTGTTGGTGTTGGCGGCATGAAAAAGCAATGGATCCTTCTTTCGATGCTGGCGACATCAGCAACCGCATTACCGTTCAGTGCCGCGCACGCCCATGGTTGGGCCGATTACCCCAAAGCGCGCCAAGTCTTCTGTGAAGAGGCGGGGGGCTATTGGAGTGCAGCTGACGGTTCAGGTATCAAAAACCGGGCATGCCGCGCTGCGTTTAAAGCTTCAGGCACCTATCAGTTTGTGCAAAAAAATGAATTTGCCGCCATGGTACCGGATTACAACAACATGGCCGCCGTGAAGCGGGCTGTACCTAACGGATTGATTTGCTCGGGTGGCGACAGCGGCAAACGGGGTATGAGCATACCTTCGGCACACTGGCAGCGCACCACGATGCGCGCGGGTGAAAGGTTCACGCTACGCTATCGAGGCACGGCCCCACATACCCCCAGTTTTTGGCAGGTTTACATCACTAAGCCCGGCTATAACGCGGCAACCTCGACGCTGCGTTGGCAAGATCTCGAGTTGATAGCCTCGCACGGCAATATTCAGCCTCGGCAAGAAGGCAATGGACAATACTTTTTCTTTGATGTCACTTTGCCTGCGGGTCGAAGCGGTAATGCAACGTTGGTGACCCGCTGGCAACGTAACGATCCGGCCGGAGAGGGGTTTTATAACTGCAGCGATATTCGTTTTAGCGGCAGCAGCGGCTCCGATGACACGGTAGTCACGCCTCCCGTGGTTTTACCTTCGCCGACACCTGTGCCATTACCCCTGCCCAAGCCTCCTGTGGTGAACAAACCCAATCATGTTCCAGTGACCTTGCAGGGTCTAAAAGACCAATACACCTTAAACCGAGAAGGCCATGCGGTGATTGCGGTGTCGGTGAAAACCCGCCGTGACTACAAGGTGGATATGGTGCTGATAAACCGTCAGCAGCGCGTGGTTGCTCGTGACGGTGATGAGGTAAAAAAAGATCGGGCAGCATTGGCGGTACTCGCGACCCGAGCGGGTCAATATACGGTGACGTTTACCGCCACGCCGTTGAAAACCAAAGAGGCACCAACAGTAGTAAAACGTACGATTTGGGTGCAGGATGCGGACAATACGCAGCCGGTGAAGCCAACACGGCCAGAAACCAAACCGACACCCTCACCAACACCGCTACCTTCTCCTCTGCCAGACGGGGCGGGGTATGAGTATGTGTATCCGACGGGTATCGGTGGCTATGTGGCCGGTGAAACCGTGGTACTCGGGCGTGATGGTCACACCTATCAGTGCCGCCCGTTCCCGGAAGGGGGGTGGTGCAACATTAACTCGGCCACACATTATGAACCGGGATACGGTTCGTCGTGGCAGGATGCGTGGGTGAAGCGGTAAACACTCAGTGATAAACAGGCTTTTGGTTGGAGAGTAAGATCGAACAAACCGATCTGGTGTTTTGGTTGTTGGCCGGGCAGCGTGATACTTTTTATTGCTATCAAGCTGATTGATAGATGGAAAGCCAAGTGGAAAGGGAGACGCAAGTAAGTAAACAGTGAGTGGGAAAAAAGCCTAACCGCGTGCTGTATCCTACAAGAGGAAAGCGCGCCGGTTAGGCTTTGTTTTATTTAAAAGGAGAGAATTACTTGTTCAGCTGTTGCTCAACCAATGCCTGCCAGAAGTTCACACCAGACATCAGGATCTCATCGTTGAAATCGTATAGCGGATTGTGCAGGGCAGTACCGCCACACTCGCCCACACCGTTACCCACAAGGATGTAACAGCCGTTCGCTTCACGCAGCATGAACGAGAAATCTTCACTGATGGTGAAAGGCTGGCAGCTACCGTTTACCTTGTCTTCACCCGCAACCGCAATGGCTGCGCGAACAGCATGTGCCGTTTCTTCTGGGGTATTAATGGTAGACAGGAAGCTGTTGTTGAAGCTGAATGTGTAGTCAACACCGGCAGCCATACACGTCCCCGCCGCCACACGCTCAAGCGCTTTTTCAATCTTGTGCAATGCTTGGTCAGTGAAGCTACGCGTATCACCTTTAATCGTGACACGAGAAGGGATCACGTTCACGGTACCGTTGGTCGCGAACTCGGTCACTGAAATCACCGCCGTTTCGTCAATCGCGCTCAAGTGGCGAGAAACAATGGTCTGAATCGCGGTAACGATTTGTGCGCCTACCACGATAGGGTCCGTACCCATGTGTGGCATAGCCGCGTGGCCGCCTGTGGCGATCACTTCAATTTCAAAGCTACTTTCACTCGCCATTAGCGAGTGAGGACGTGTCACAAAGTGACCGGCTTCAATACCCGGCAAGTTGTGCATCGCGTAAACCGCATCAATTTTCCAGCGCGTGAACAGGCCGTCAGCGATCATCGCTTTCGCGCCTACACCGTGCTCTTCACCCGGTTGGAAAATAAAGTAAACCGTCCCGTCGAAGTTACGAGTACGGGCTAATTCGTGGGCCGCACCCAATAGCATGGCTGTATGGCCGTCGTGACCACAAGCATGCATCACACCTTCATGGACAGAAGCGTGGCAGAATGTGTTTTTCTCGTGGATGTGTAGCGCATCCATATCTGCACGTAGGCCGATAGAACGATCGCTGTCACCACATTTTAGGATGCCGACAACACCGGTTTGGCCGATGTTACGGTGTACTTCAATACCACCAAACGCTTCGAGTTTAGTCGCGACCATCTCGGCGGTCATCACCTCTTCAAAGCCAAATTCAGGGTGTTTGTGGATATGACGACGCCATTCTGTAACTTGTTGTTTAATGGTCATGATGAGCTTCCTCTTTTGTGCAAACGGCGCAGCAGGAAACCTGCTGCGCTCAATTATTATATTTATTGGATTATGCGGTTTGTGCTTCTAACGCTGCGGCTTCTGCTTTCGCTTTGTCGTTACCGAACTTCATGAACATCATCATAGAAAGGATAACCACACCGATTGCAAGAAGACGCATTGGTGTTACTGATTCGCCCAGTGCAAATACAGCCAGTACGAATGAAGACAGTGGCATTAGGTTCAGTGCCATGCCTGTACCATCAACGCCCACACGCTCCATAGCGTAGATGTAGATGATGTAGCTCACGCCAGAGATACCCACACCAAGAATAGTGATACATAGGATACGCAGTGGAGAGCTGAAGATGCCTAGTGCAGAGCTTAGGTCAGCGCCAGTGAACAGAAGGTATAGACCGAAACCGATTGAAGCGAAAACGAACTGGTGGAACATGGTGGCAACAGAACCGTATTTCTCAGCCAGTTCAGCACGTGCGTAAGCCATGGTTGCAAAACTTGCCGCACTCGCGAAACAAATCAAGTGACCGATGTTGAAACCGCTGGTTTCTGATGTTGGATCCATAACCAGAATCGCTACGCCCACGAACGCACCCAGTGCGGCAACCATTTGCATGGTAGAGAAGCGTGCATTGTGACGGAAGAAGCCGACAGTCAGAATCAAGATAGGGATCAAGCCTTGGATAACGCCGTTTTCAGAGGCAGTGATATAGTCAAGTGAAAGGAATGAGAAGAAACTAAATGCACCTTGACCGATGATACCACACGCGGCAGACCATACGATGTCGTGGCGGTTTTCCCAGTTCAGTTTGAAATCACGTTTTTTCTCAACTTTACCGGTTGCGATACCTACGTTAAGAATAATCGCAAGGGTAATGAAAGCCACTGTATAGCGAGCCCACACTAATACTTGTGGGTCCATCACTTCCAAAATTGGGGTGCCGACGATCCATGGAATACCCCATAGAAGACCGATGAAAATAGCAGCTATCCAACCTGTTGTTGTACGGTTCATAATCTAAATCCTTTATTGTCCATTTAATTAAGACGAGCGTCCCCGTAAGCCCCTCTTTAAGGCCTAAATTCCGTAACTCTTCATGGGGACGGTCGCTAACCGGTAACGCTAAACTTGAAACTTTTTGACTGACAACCTAGCGGTCATTCGTTCGTTATTTAAAAAGAACGATTACGCTGTTGCTTCTGTGTCGATGTTCATGATGCTGTCTAAATCAACCGGCGCTGTTGTGCCTAGATTCAGAAGGTGGCCGTAGCCTGGGCAAGTTGCCGCGTTACCTGTTAGGTGCATGGCATGCCAGAACATGGCAGAGTTGCTGCACACAACAGGGATATTGAATTTGTCTTCAATTTCTTGGATATGGTCAAGTACGCGTAGGTTAGTACATGACATGAACACAAGGTCTGCGCCTGAGTTCGGTAGGATTTTTTCCAGTGCTTCTAGCATCGACTCTTTAGACACAGTGGTGATATCCGTATCACGCTCGATGCCCAAAGAACCAAGCACAACCACTTCAAAGCCGGCTTTTGTCAGCTGCTGGTAAAGTGGGAAGTTAACGTCCGTTGGGTACGGAGAGAACACGGCAATTTTTTTCGCGCCAAGGTGCTTGAATGCCGCTTGTGCTGCTGTCCATGGGTTGGTCGCAGGAATGTCGCCACGGTTTGCGGTTAGTAGACCCGCTACGCGCTCTTCACCGATGATAATAGAGGCAGACGTACAACCGAATGCCATTACATCCATTGGTAGGCCGTAAGCGATCAAATCAGACGCTTCGCTGATACCGTTTGCGATGCGATCCAACGCTTCAGGGGTCATTTCGCTGCTGTAGAAAACGCGAGAGCTGAAAACAGCGGCTTGAGTGCCTAGTAGCTTTGCCCAATCCATTTCAAGAGAGTGGTCAGTACTTAGCTGAACCAGACCAATGTGAGTACGGTTAATACGGGGTGCTGGTACGTACGAAAGTGGCACTTCAAACTGCTTAAAGTCTTCGATCGTGTTCATGTGTGTTTATCTCTTTGATGAGGGCTGGTGGGCCAGCCCTTATTGTTATGTCGTCGTCAGGGTGTTGCGAAATTACTTGATGATGATCAGTTCTGGTTCAGCACGCTCGCTCAACCACTCTGCACCATTTTCGGTGATCACGATGTTTTCTTCGTGAACCATTGACTTACCTGGTGCGTAAACCATGCCTGGTTCTAGCGTCATTACCATGCCAGGTTTTAGTACGGTGTTGTCTGTTGCCGTGTTAGATGGACGCTCAGTTAGCTCCATACCAAGACCGTGGCCTAGACGACCTACGTCGTTACCTAGCGCACCATTGGCTTCTAGCACTTTCCACATTGCGTTGTAGATGTCAGTGGTGGTTGCACCTGGTTTCGCCGCTTCAAAGCCCGCTGTTGTCGCGTCGTACGTTGCACGGTACGCGTCTTTTGTTTGCTCGCTTGCAGAACCGAACGCCCAGTTACGGTCGAAGTCAGAGAAGTAACCGTCACGTACTGCACCGGTGTCGATGATCAATACGTCGCCATCTTCGATCACGCGGTCAGTTGGACCCATGATGATTGAGTCGTAACCGTCTGGGCCAGAACCCGCGATGATGTACGGACATTCATCAGCACCTTCCATTAGCATGTCGATACGGAAACGCTTACAGATTTCACGCTCAGACATACCGGCACGAGCGTACTCAGGCACTTTTGCAAAACCGACGTTAGTGATACGGCAGATTTCTTTTAGTTTCGCGATTTCAGCCGGTGACTTCACTTGACGTAGACCGTGCATTTCTAGTGAAACGTCCACGAATTCTTTCTTCACAAGAGAAGTCAGTTTCATGTAGTTGTTCACAGGCATACGTAGGTGAGATTCGATACCTAGCGTTGCACCTACACGGCCGAAACGACAAGGTAGAGAGTTCAGGAAGCTAGCAACCAAGCTGATGCCGTCATCTTCTGGACGCGGTGAAGGCCAAGTAATGATGTTGTCGATCCATGTGCCAGCCATGCCGCTTGCACCGATCTCTGGGATAATAGCTGTTGGCTTACCTTCAGCTGGGATAATCAAGAACCAAGGGCGCGTTGGGCTGTGCCAGAACTGCGTGTGGAAGCCGGTGAAGTAGCGAACGTTTGGCTCAGTGGTGAAGATCATTGCGTCAAGATTTTGCTCATGCATTACTTTTTGTGCACGCGCTGTACGCTCTTCAAATTCAGCCAGTTCAAAACCGCGAGCTAGATGATTCATCATGTGTTATCCCTCAATACTTATCTATTTTTTATTTCGGTTACGTCTAGTGAACTAAAAACCATTAAAGTTCACTATTGTTGACGTTATGGCGGCCAGTTTACTGATAATTCAGTTAAATAATGTGACCTGATTCTCAGAGTTAACTATTGTGAACTGTTCCGGGCGGGTTTGGGGTGAATTTAGTGAGCAAGGTCAACTTTTTTGAACTTTACTCGCTATTTTAGTTGCTAAGAAAGCATTTATAGCGTTCCATAGTTAACGAAAATTGATTTTGCAGTTGAAAGGTTACGGCCTTTGCATCACAATGTCGTCAATGTTAGTTAACAAAAGTGACCTAAGATGAGCGAGAAGACCTTTGAATCACAGTCAACAAAGTTTACTGGTAAGGACAAAGAGATCCTCACTTCGTACTTTCGGTTAGCGGATACCATTGCAGATTTTATTGGGCCTCATAGTGAAGTGGTTATCCACTCCCTTGAAAACTTTGAAAAATCAGTCGTAAAGATTGTCAATGGGCATCACACCGGCAGGACGTTGGGATCCCCAATCACCGATTTGGGTCTCCGGATGCTCAGCGCGTTTGAAAAGACGGGCGAGGTCACGCCGAAAAGCTACTTTACCCAAAGTAAAGATGGCGCGTTGCTGAAATCGACGACATGTATTCTCGCCGGTGAGGGCGGAAAACCGATTGGCATGTTCTGTATTAACATGAATTTGTCGTTTCCGTTTCCAGAGATCATCAAAACACTGATGCCAGAAATGGGTCACACCAATATTGGGGTCAGTGAAAACTTCAGCGCCAGTGCGAATGATGTGATTGATCAGGCGTTAAATCACGCCATCACCGATATTGAGAATGATGCCTCAATCAATTTGAAAGGTAAGAATAAAGCCATTACGAAGCAATTGTTTGAAAACGGCATCTTTGAATTAAAAGAAGCCACTGCAATGGTTTCGGAACGGTTGGGTATTACTCGCCATGCAATTTATAAATATTTGCGCGAGTTTAAGTCATAGTTACGGATAGCAAGAGACATACAATGAAAACACAAATCCACACAGATTCAGCACCAGCAGCGATCGGCCCTTACTCACAAGCATTGGGCTTTGGCGATCTTGTCTTCACCTCTGGTCAACTACCTCTTGATCCTGCGACCATGGCTTTTGCTGAAGGTGGCATTAAAGAGCAGGCGCGTCAGTCTCTGGCTAACCTGAAAGCGATTTTGGAAGAAGCGGGTGCATCAATGGACACCGTGCTGAAAACAACATGTTTCTTGTCTGACATGGAAAACTTCGCGGCATTCAACGAAGTGTACACTGAGTTCTTCGGTACTGACGTAGCACCTGCACGTTCATGCGTACAAGCAGCACGTCTACCAAAAGATGCGCTTGTTGAAGTAGAAGCTGTTGCTTACATCAACAAGTAATTCTTTGTTTTAAATCTGGCAAACCGTTCCCCCCTGTTTTAGGTTTGCCAGTTTTTTCACCCTCTAGCCCGAAGTGATCGCGATGTTAAAAGTATCTAAAAACCCAAATTACACTGGCGCAGTGTGCGAACTGTTCTCTAAAGAAGCTGCAGCGGCAACGCGCGCTTTCCACCAGCAGATTGATGGCTACACCCCAACGCCACTTGTTTCTCTACCAAACTTGGCTAAGCAGCTAGGCGTGAAAGCGATTTTGGTGAAAGACGAGTCAAAACGTTTTGGTTTGAACGCATTTAAAGTGCTTGGCGGTTCTTACGCGCTAGGTCGTGTACTGGCTGAGCACCTTAACATGGACATCAGTGAAATCGACCTGAAGACCGTGTCATCTAAGCTAGAAAAACCATTGGCGTTCACGACAGCGACGGCTGGCAACCACGGTACAGGTGTTGCTTGGGCGGCACGTGAAATGGGTCAGAAAGCGGTTGTTTACATGCCAGTAGGCTCACCACAAGCAAGCGTTGATCGTATCCGCGGCTTGGGTGCAGAGTGCATCGTGACTGACGTGAACTACGATGACACTGTTCGTTTAGCGAACAAAACGGCTGAAGAAAACGGCTGGATGCTCGTGCAAGACACAGCATGGGAAGGTTACGAGCAGATCCCAACATGGATCTCTCAAGGCTACATGACTATGGCTGACGAAGCGGTTGAGCAGGCAGAAGCAATGGCTGAAGGTCTACCAACACACGTACTGCTTCAAGCCGGTGTTGGCGCAATGGCGGGTGGCGTACTTGGCTTTATGGCTGACCGTCTAGGTGCAGATAACTTCAACGCGATCATCGGCGAACCAGCAGCCGCTGACTGTATTTACCGTTCTGGCCTTGAAGGCGAGATGGTTAACGTAACGGGCTCATTAAGCTCTATCATGGCAGGCCTTGCTTGTGGTGAACCAAACCCAGTAACATGGCCTGTTTTACGTGACTGCAGCCACTCATTCATGTCTGTTGAAGACAAAGTGGCAGCCACCGGTATGCGTATTCTTGGCAACCCACTGAACGGCGATGAAGCGGTTATCAGTGGCGAATCAGGCGCGATCACTATGGGTATGTTGTACCTATTGATGACGACTGAAGAAGGCCGTGCACACGCTGAAATGATGGGTCTAGGTAAAGATTCTGTGGTTATGCTATTTAGCACAGAAGGCGACACAAACCCAGCACGTTACCGTCGTATCGTATGGGAAGGCGAGCAAGCGCTATAAGATAGCCTTCGCTGTAAAATACTCTAAGATTCATTAAGAAGAGGCCGAAAGGCCTCTTTTTTTATGCCTGAAAAACGCCGAAAACGTGAGTTGATACACTGAGTATGCGCAAAAGGTCTATTGATGTGATGAAGGTTAAAAGGTGAATGCAACCCCACAGAGAAGGGTTGCAGGGTCGTTTTTTAGAACAAACAGGGAGAGAATCAAACATATCGAGCCTGTTTTTGGTGTTAAAGTATTGAAATACTGCACGAATATTGAGAGTGTGCTTGAGAGGATGAATGGAAGGACGCAGAGAAACGTGAATTTCAGTGTGTGATCGCAACGCATATTTGCCACCCCTTTTATAAAAAGCCACCGCACATTTATGCTTTGTCATAAATAAGGGCTAGGTTCAGATTGTGTATAAAGCATAACTAGAGCATCAAGGAGCTAGGTCATGACATCATTGCTACGGCATTACTGGGAAAGAAAGCGAAAACAGAAACGAGATGCGTTAAAAGCACGTTTACATTTTGCTATGTCACAAACGGTTGAGCGGGAGAAGTAACGCCTTCAGCCGTATATGTCTGCGATAGTCCCTCTGTGATGATACGGGGCGAGATACCCCTAAACCCCATCTAATCCCATTTCACTTCCTCAAAAGTCTGCCGTGAAGACTTTTGAGGTTGATGTCGGCCATTGTTAACACTGGCGCTGTTTACCGACTTCCCGTCATATACCCCTCTGATAGGACGTACACCGTTAATCTATACAGCGCACCGGCTTTGGTGTGCAATCCTGCCACAAGGTGAGAGAAGGCCTATTTGTTGGGTGTGTACGCCACATGACGACAGTGAAGGATAGAAAAGAGGATGGAGGGGGGAGAAACGTGCAGGGTCATGCGATAAAGAAAACAGAAAAAAAGCGCGGCAGGTAACCTGCCGCGCTTTTTATTGATGTATCGAAAGTGATTAGGCTTTCTGTGGAGCCAGAGTTGCGTCTTTGCTGTTATTCGTTTCTTTGGTTTCGAACTTGGTAAAGATGTACAGCGCTACAACAATCAGTGAAACAACGATGGTTTTGCTCAATACCATTTCTTCACCCAGTGTCATGACGGCAACCACGTAGCCAACAAGCGGCATCAAATTCAGTGCCATGGTGGCTTTTTCTACGCCAATTTGTTTGAAAGAGTAAAGCTGGATCAGGTAGCTACCGCCTGAGATGCCCGTACCCAAGAAAATCAGTAGGCCAATCAGCAGTGGGCTAGACAGAATAATGTTGATTTGTGACAGGTCGAGATCCATCGCAAATACCGCGATAACACCCAATGCAGCAACAGAAATGTACTGGTACAACATAGAGACCACAGAACCGTACTTCTCCGCAAGGCTGCCACGTAGGTGTGCTGTCCAAGCCAGTGATAGCATCGACGCGGTCACATAGGCATAACCCAGTAGCGAATTACCGTTCTCAACCGCCGTTGTTGGCCCCACACTCATGGCATAGATGCACAATGCAGACGCTGTAAATGCCCCCCACTGCACTTTGTTCATCTTAAAGTTCATGAACATCATGCCAAAAAAGACCGTCGCAAAAGGCTGCATGCCTTGGATTACGCCGTTTTCGGTGGCGCCAATGTGAGACAGTGACAAGAAATTAAAGAGAGAGAACGCCCCTTGGCCGATGATGCCGCAAAGGGCAATTTTCAGTATGTCTTTCTTTTCAATTTTTAAGCTACCCCCTAAATCCTTGCTCAGCGAAGCGCTTTTCGACGTGAAAAAGTAAATCACAGACAAGCCAATCACCGCGGTGACATAGCGGAAAAATACCAATGTCATCGGATCAACCGCCATCGATAGCGGTTTAGATACCACTCCAGTAACGCCCCAGATAACGGCAACAGAAATGGCTGCCACCCATCCCAGAAGTACATTGCTATTTTTCATGTCCATATTGACCTTCCTAAATTGTGTAAAGCGAAAAGAAAAAGGTTTCAGTGTTGCTATCCGTTGTTCGTTTATCACCGGTGAAGTGGCTTGTTTTCTTTTCGCCACCTGTGTCTTGATAAGCGGCAATGATCGAACACGGGTCGTGAATTTTTTTGTCATGCGGATGAAAGTTACAAAAAGTAAACTTTCCTGCTGCATATTGATTGCTCTGACGGTATGTGAGCCAGTGTAACTGTATCAGAGTTAAATAATGTGACCCGAATCGACAAGTTAACGAAAGTGAACTTTGTGCGATGTTTTTGTTCTTGATTAGTGATTTCGCTCAACTTTTGTGGGTTCCAAACGGTATTTGTATTGCAAATGAGGTCAACAAAGCGTTTTATAGTCAAAGATATTGGAATATCGCTCGGAAAAATGGCGGATTTTCATCTGGCTGTTACTCGTTAAAGTTAACAAAAGTGATCTAAAATGCACGTCGACACCCCTGAAGCTCAGTCAACAAAATTTACCGATAAGGATAAGGAGATCCTCTCTACGTATTTTCGGTTAGCAGAAACCATTGCCGATTTTATTGGGCCGCATAGCGAGGTGGTCATTCACTCGTTTGAGAGCTTTGATAAGTCGGTGGTGAAAATTGTGAATGGTCACCATACTGGCAGGAAACTGGGTTCGCCGATCACCGATCTCGGCTTAAGAATGATCAGCGCTTTTGAGAAAACCGGTGAAGTCACGCCGAAAAGTTACTTTACGCAAGGTAAAGATGGCGCGCTGTTGAAGTCGACGACGTGTATTCTGGCGGGAGAAGAAGGCAAGCCGATTGGTATGTTCTGTATTAATATGAATTTGTCGTTCCCGTTTCCAGAAATCATCAAAACATTGATGCCAGACATCGGACATAGCAATATCGGTGTGAGTGAGAACTTCAGCGCTTGTGCAAATGATGTGATTAATCAGGCGCTCGACCATGCTATTACTGACATTGAACACGACAGCGCGGTGAACTTAAAACGAAAAAATAAAGCGATCACCAAGCAGTTGTTTGATAACGGTATCTTTGAGCTGAAAGAATCAACGGCCATTGTGTCTGAACGACTGGGGATCACCCGCCATGCGATTTATAAGTATTTGCGTGAATTTAAAGCGTAAAACGTCATCCTGTTGATACACAGAAGAGGCCTATTGGCCTCTTTTTTTGTCGTGATTAAAGCGTGATCCCCCCACCGCTGCTCTCGTCTTCCCCCTCTCGTGATGCCCGCACTTTTGAGACACTTTTCACCTATATCCCTGCCGTAATTCATTACTTCACGAAGGGTTTCTTCGTGGCGCAAAGGTCCCTTATTGAATGCGTTTAAAATAGTTAGAGTTCAAAGTATTTTTGTGTTTGGGTGCATTTTTGTGCTAACTTTTGATACTAAAACAGTAGTTGCACAATAATTTCACACCATTAGAGCGCAAACTATCTTGTTGGAAAATCACGGTTCGTTGTGATGTTGCCAGTGAGGCGCAACAGAGAGTGTGATGCAGAGGGGAGATTGATCTCGTTGTCATATTTGTTTAGTGTTCGATGTGTTGTTTTGTGATTAAATTGTTAATGGTTCAAGGCCAAGGATGAGTTTGAATGGCAACCATATTAGAAGTACAGAACCTGTATAAAGTGTTTGGTAATAAGCCCGAAGCGGCGTTTCCGTTAATCGAGAAGGGACTTGATAAGGACACGATTTTCGCTCAAACGGGATTAACCGTGGGGGTGCATGACGTTTCCTTGCAGATCAATGAAGGGGAAATCTTCGTCATCATGGGGTTATCAGGGTCCGGTAAGTCGACCTTGGTGCGTTTGCTCAATCGCTTGATTGAGCCGACACGCGGTAACGTGTTATTGCGTGATCGTGATATTGCCCATATCTCCGAAGACGAACTGCGAAAGGTGCGGCGGAATAACATTTCGATGGTCTTCCAGAATTTTGCCCTTATGCCGCACATGACCGTGATTGAAAACACGGCCTTCGGATTGGAGCTCGCTGGCGTCAGTATTGAATCGCGCCAAAAAAATGCCCGTGCGGCACTGACACGGGTCGGGCTGGGGAATCACTGTGAATCGTATCCGGATGAACTGTCCGGCGGGATGAAGCAACGGGTCGGGTTAGCCCGTGCACTGGCGTGCGATCCGGATATTCTGTTAATGGATGAAGCCTTTTCGGCGTTAGACCCCTTGATTCGAACCGAGATGCAAGATGAGCTGATCCGCCTGCAAAATGATGATAAACGCACCATTGTGTTTATCTCCCATGATTTAGATGAAGCCATGCGCATCGGTGACAAAATTGCCATCATGCAAGATGGCGTGGTTGTGCAAGTCGGGACCCCTGATGAAATCCTTCATCATCCGGCGAATGATTATGTCCGTTCCTTCTTCCGTGGCGTGAATGTCGCGACGGTTCTCTCTGCGAAAGATATCGCCCGTAAAAAACCAGCAGCGGTGGTGAAAAAATCTGAAGTAGATGGCCCTGCGGCCGCACTGCAATTGTTGCTTGAGCATGACAGAGAGTTTGGCATTGTTGTTGATAAAGCCAACAAATTCTCCGGCATTGTGTCTGTGGATTCGTTGACTCGCGCCCACAATGATGACCGGCCACTGGCCAGTGCTGAATTGCCTGACCCGCTGTCGGTATTACCTGATACACCGATCAGTCAAGTACTCGGACCCGTCGCAAGCGCGCCTTATGCGGTGCCGGTGGTGGATGATGCGCAGCACTATTATGGCGTGATCACCAAAGCACGATTACTACAGACATTAGACAGGGAATAAACACATGGCTAAGGAAAGTACGCCTGCGAGCGATCCATGGAGCCAAACGGAACAACAGGCTGATCCATGGGCAACCACCTCATCAGACAGTGCCGAGCAGGCCTGGTTGACGGATGCTGATGCAGTGTCAACCGCGTTTGATTGGCAACAACCCTTCAATGAAGCCCTGATCCCGTTTGATCAATGGGTAGAAACCAGTTTGGGCTGGATGGTTGAACACGGCCGCCCCGTGTTTCAGGCCATTCGTGTGCCTATCGATTTTATCTTAACCACCTTTGAGTCGGCCTTGGTCTCGACACCTGCCCCGTTCATGTTGGTGATATTATTCTTGCTCGCGTGGCAATTTGCGGGCTTCAAGTTGGGGCTATCGACCCTCGGCGCGCTGCTTGTGATTGGTTTGATCGGCGCATGGGCACAAGCCATGACAACCCTGTCATTGGTGATGACCTCGGTGTTCTTCTGTTTATTGCTCGGCTTGCCGTTAGGGATCTGGCTGGCGAGAAGCAATACCGCGGCCAAAGTGGTGCGGCCCATCTTGGATGCGATGCAAACCACCCCCGCCTTTGTGTATTTAGTGCCGATTGTGATGCTGTTCGGGATCGGGAACGTGCCCGGTGTCGTGGTCACGATTATCTTTGCACTGCCGCCAGTGGTCAGGCTGACCATTCTGGGGATCCAGCAAGTGCCGGAAGAGTTGATTGAAGCGGGTCATGCCTTTGGGGCCAGCCCGAAACAGATGCTTTATCGCATTCAATTACCGCTCGCGATGCCAACCATTATGGCCGGTGTGAACCAAACCCTGATGCTGTCACTGTCGATGGTGGTGATTGCCTCCATGATTGCGGTCGGGGGACTGGGGCAAATGGTACTGCGCGGCATTGGCCGATTAGATATGGGACTGGCCGCCGTTGGGGGGCTGGGGATTGTGATTCTGGCGATTTTACTCGACAGGATCACGCAGGCATTAGGTGCGAACTTGCGCAATGCCAAAAGTAAGTGGTACCACCAAGGGCCTGTTGGCCTGATGGTACGTCGTCAATCATCGTCTGTAAGCGTAAAAAAAATGGGAGAAAACGCATGATCACTTCATGGAAGAAGACACTGACAGCCAGTGTCTTGATCTCTGCGGCATGTGCCGCGGGTAGTGCATGGGCCGAATCGTTACCTGGCCAAGGGGTGACGGTACAGCCGTTACAATCGACCGTTGCTGAAGAAACTTTTCAGACGCTCATCGTGAACAAAGCCCTTGAAGCGTTGGGCTATACCGTTAAAGCGACCAAAGAAGTCGACTACAACGTCGGCTATACCTCCATTGCGGAAGGGGATGCGACATACCTGACCGTGGGTTGGTTCCCGCTGCATGCGGACAAATACACGATGGCAGGCGGTGATGAGAAGCTGTACCGCAAAGGCCATTACATCACCGGTGCGGCGCAAGGGTACTTGATTGATAAGAAAACCGCTGAAAAACACGGTATCACCAATATTGGTCAGCTCACCGACCCGAAATTGGCCAAACTGTTTGATGCCGATGGTGATGGTAAAGCAGACCTGACCGGTTGTAACCCAGGTTGGGGCTGTGAAATGGTGATCGAAGAGCAGCTCAATGCCTTTAAACTGCGTGATACTGTTGCGCATAACCAAGGTAACTATGCGGCGATCATTGCTGATACCATTTCCCGCTATAAGAAAGGCGATCCTATCCTGTATTACACGTGGACGCCGTATTGGGTCAGTGGTGTATTGGTACCGGGTAAAGATGTGGTCTGGTTAGAAGTGCCGTTCTCGGCCTTGCCGGGAGAGCGTAAAAATGTCGATACGACGTTGCCAAACGGCAAGAACTACGGGTTTGAAATGAACTCGATGCGTATTATCGCCAATAAAACGTTCACGACCAATAACCCCGCCGCCGCGAAACTGTTTGAGATCATTAAGCTGAACATCAATGATGTCAGTGCCCAAAACATGTTGATGAGCAAAGGCAAGAACTCATCGGCAGACATTGAAGCACACGCAAATTCGTGGATCAAAGCCAATCAGTCGACCTTCAATGGCTGGTTGAATGAAGCGAAAAAAGCCGCGCAGTAGTGAGGTGTCGCTAAGCGATAAACAAAAGCCGACGCCCTGAGCGTCGGCTTTTTGCTGTCTGCAGGTGACTCTGCACCGTCTCTGCGCGAACAAGGCTTGAGATAATACGCTAGCCTTGCCCTCGGGTACGGGTGCGCTTGCTGGGGGCATTTTTCTCAATAAATTCGATAATCATGCCCGCAATGTCTTTCCCGGTGGCAGCTTCAATGCCTTCCAACCCAGGCGAGGAGTTCACTTCCATCACCAACGGGCCGCGTTCAGAACGCAGTAAATCGACCCCCGCGACATTGAGTCCCATGATTTTGGCGGCTGCGACCGCCGTTCGGCGCTCTTGTGGGGTGATTTTTACCAGAGACGCTGAGCCGCCCCGGTGCAGGTTCGATCGAAACTCGCCTTTAGCCCCTTGCCGTTTCATGGCGGCAATCACTTTATCGCCAATCACTAGGCAGCGAATATCCGCCCCGCCAGCTTCTTTGATGAACTCTTGCACCATGATGTTGGCTTTCAGCCCCATAAAGGCTTCCACCACACTTTCGGCCGCTTTTTTGGTTTCCGCCAAGACCACGCCGATCCCTTGTGTGCCTTCAAGCAGTTTGATCACGACGGGGGCGCCGCCCACCATATCGAGTAAATCTTTGATGTCATCGGGTTTACTGGCAAAACCGGTGATCGGCATGCCGACCCCTTTGCGGGATAACAATTGCATAGAACGCAGCTTATCGCGCGAACGGGTGATCGCGACCGATTCATTCACCGGGTACACGCCCATCATTTCAAACTGACGCAGTACCGCGGTACCGTAAAAGGTGACGGACGCGCCAATACGCGGAATGATGGCGTTAAAATCGGAGAGTTCTTCCCCTTTAAAATGGATTTGCGGTTTCTCGGAGTTGATATTCATGTAGCAGCGTAGAGCATCAATCACTTTGACTTCATGGCCACGGCTTTCGCACGATTCAATAAGGCGCCGAGTGGAATAGAGATTTGCGTTACGTGACAAAATGCCAATTTTCATTTCTTGCTCTCCTCGCAAGCGATTAAAAAAGATTGCTCAGGGTCTACCATGATCCGGCCATGCATGGCCGTGCGGCCAAGCAACATGCGATAAGCCATATTGTCACGATTCGCTAAGGTGATTTCGATCGGCCAGGTTTGTCCGCCAAGGGTCAAGTCCGATTGGATCACATAGCGGGTTTGTTCTTGACCCCCAGAGTTTTTTACTCCGCGTTGGTCAATCACTTTGGCTTCACAGATCTGTTCGATCTCCGTATTGTCTTGTTCTGGGTGAAGCCAAAATCTTACCCATTTTTCGTTACCTTGCTGAAATTCTTCAATTTTGAATGCATGCAGGGACGATGTTCTGGCTCCTGTATCAACCTTAGCATTTATTTTGGTAATGCCTAGGCTCGGTAAGCTAAGTGTTTCTCGCCAGCCGACAATCATCATATTTGTCATCGTAATAACCCTTATTGGTCTGGACGTGAAGGTTGGGGGTGTATGTACGCTGAGGCGCTTGAAAGGTTGTCAGTGAAAAATTATAGCTGAATCTGTCGGCTTGCCGCCGGAAGGGGCGATTTTCTCAACACCGCCGTTCGTTTAACCCTATAAAATAAAAGGTTAATCGGCGGGCATACTGAGATAAATGGTTGGATAGTGAGGTCGGGGAATTCGGTCATCGCGCGTGATAATGGACGGGGATCTCGTTTTAACTGTTGGATTACAGGCGCTTGAAAACAAGGCTAACTAACTGCAATAACAGGTTTTTATCTCACTTGTCAGAAACAAGAAAGCGGGGGATTGCTAGGGTGAATACAAAGGCAGAATAAAAATAATGACTGCCGTGAGTCACCTTACATAACCCACAGATAACCTAAATTGGCTAGGTTTGGAGTGTTTGAATGAAAACCTCTCGCTACTTGTTGGCGGTCGCGGTATTGGCGACCGCCACCGCATGCCGTGAAGATCCGTCTGAAGACATAGGCGCCGCCGTGGGCGCCTCCAGTGAAACAGAAGCTGTGGCGCCGCCGTCGGTCACTGACGACGCCACTGAGGATACCGCTGTTGTGCCGCCGGACACCGAACAGCCCGTGACACCGCCGCCTTCCGTCGAACCGCCCTTTGAGCCCAAACCCGTGATGGATATTGATGGCTTACCGATGCCGGATTTGTCGTCATCCCATGATTATGAAGCCTATTTGGCGGCGCAGCCGTTGCACTACACACGGGTCACCTCGCCGATGGGCAATGTAAGAGGGCAAGACAACACCCCGTTTGATAATCCCGTGACCAATGCTGGGGCGGCGTTGGGACGCATTATTTTTTATGATGTGCGTCTGTCCGCCAATAGTACGATGTCGTGTGCGTCTTGCCATGCCCAAGCCCACGGGTTTACCGACCCCGATACATTCAGTGTGGGGTTTGAGGGAAAGCTGACGGGGCGTCATTCTATGGGGTTATCGAATGCCGCGTATTACTCTAACGGCAAGTTCTTCTGGGATGAACGCGCAGGATCACTTGAAGAGCAAGTGCTGATGCCGATTCAGGACTCAGTGGAGATGGGTATGAACTTGTTCGATCTGGAAGTCAAACTGGGTATGACGAGCTTTTATCCGTCGTTGTTCGATCAGGCGTTTGGGGATGAAGCCATTACCAGTGATCGCATTTCGTTCGCCTTGGCGCAGTTTATTCGTTCGATGGTGAGCTATCAGTCGAAATACGATCAGGCCTTTGTGGCGGGCTCGTGGAATGCCCCTGACTTTGCCGCGGTGTTTACTGAGCAAGAGCAATTAGGCCATAAGCTGTTTGCGGGGTTTCCTGACGGCGAACATACCTCGTTGGGGTGTGTGGCGTGTCATCAAACTGCGTCTCATGCGATGGATCAAGCCCATGTGAATGGCTTAGTGACGAGTAGCGAAACCGATCAAGGCGCGAGTGGGGGCTTCTTTAAATCGCCGTCATTGCGCAATATCAGTGTTGGTGCACCCTACATGCATGATGGGCGTTTGGCGACCTTGGAAGACGTGGTGGAATTTTATAACAGCGGGATACAGCAACACCCGAATTTGAGTCCGGATCTCACCACATCGGGTCGCGTGGGCGGGCGTCCGATACAATTGGGATTGAGCGACGAAGAAAAAGCAGCGCTGGTGGCATTCTTAGGCACGTTAACCGATGACGTTCTACTGACCGATCCCATGTTTAGTGATCCGTATACGTTGATGACGACAGAGGAATAGGATTGGGATGAAGCTCTTAGGGATACAGCGGGCAGGGATACCGAGATCAGGGATAGAAAGTGAAAAGCCACACCAAGCACAAAGCGAATAACGGAGAAAAAGACGGCAAAAAAAACCTGCGACAAGGGGATGCGCAGGCCGACGTTACATTAACAAATGACGAGATATGAACTTGTCCTTTTTATTAACGTTACCGTCGCCTGAATCGATCATTGGGTTGTGCTCAATAAGGTGAAAAGAAAAAGCGAGTCACACCGGTGACTCGCTTTTTGATGATCAGACCTTAGAGAAATATTGGGCGAAGCATGGAAGACAAAACCGGAAAAACGGTGGTGATTATCCGCCCCAGCCGCTGCGACTGCTACTCCGGCTCGACGTTGTTGCGCGGTTGCTGCTCCAGCTCGATTTCGCCGATACACTCGATCCAAAGCCCCCGCGCTTAATGGTGCGGTTAACGGCCGGTTTGGGTTTCATGTCATCATACTTAACCCGCACTTTGGATTTTTTGTAGCTGCTGCTGCCGTAATTACGCCCGTCTGAGCTCACCCAATCGCCATAGTAGCGGCTGGTGGGGTAAGTGGAACGGAACATTGGCTGCGAATAGTAGCGGTTGTCGCTATTGAGCAAGCGGGCAAACATAAACCCCGCCATTGCGGGCATGAACCAATCATTGCTGGGGGCTTGCATACACGCGTTAATACCAAACTCCAGTTCACAATCTGCGCGAGTGCTGTATTTTGGCGAGGTGCGTGCGGCTTCCTCTAAGGCAGATTGGTAGGCGGCGCGACACTCTTGCGCGTAATCGGGATTATCGCCGATACAGTCATTCAGCCCCTGATAAATCGAAGCATCTTCTGATGAATCACTGCACCCAGACAGGGCGGCACTGGCAATCACCGCGGTGAATGGAGCCATCACAACGGGGCGCCAATTTTTCCGCATACTGCCCAGAACAACGTGCTTACTGCGTTTCATTGTTCTGCCTCCTAGTACGTCATGCAGGCCNCATTGAGCAAGCCAACAGAGACTGAAACGGCTGCCATCAAAATGCCCGCAGGCACTTCACCGGCTTCAATGCGCTCGACAATTTTCGGCATAAAGCCAAAACGCATAATGGCAAAGGCAAGGAGTTGCGCCACTAAGGCAACGATGCCCCACAAGGCAAAATCGACCAAGTTGACGGAGTTACTGGCGGCCCCAGAAATCGCAATGGCATAGCCAAGGATAGAGCCGGACAGGCCAATCGCGGCGGCCACGTTTTTGTCGTCTTTCACTAACTTCCATTCATCGTGCGGGGTAAAACGCACGTAGACGAATTTAAACAACAGCAAAAAAGCCAACGAGAGCGAAAAGTACAGCAGAAAGGCGCCAAGGCCAGCCAGTGATTGGGTTAAGACTTCCATGTAGGTTCCATCTTTTTGGGGTTAACGTAAAAAATCGTGACGAATCAAGATTAGCCAATGAGGGTGAAATCGGTCGGGGATAAATCAAACCCGGTGCTCAGAGCAAGACAACGTTCGGCTTGGTTGTGGTAAATTTTTTCTTCACCTGCTACCAGTAAGGATTCAAATTGTTCGTCCCCGCAGTCGCGGTCGTAAATCATCACGAATTGATCGGTTTGGGTGATCGTGCCATTTTCAAGCCAGGTTTTTTCAGTCATCGCAACAGGACGATCGTTGTCCCAAACTTTATCAAACGTCTGATCATCGAGTGTCCACTGCGGTTGGACAATCTGCTTATCCAGCAGTTGCTGCCACTGTGCATCGCTGTCAATCGGGCGGGATTCATAGAAATAATACAGCTTTACTTCACTGATATCGGCTTCCGACGGGCCATGCGTCAGAATTTGGATAAACCCATCATCATCGGTGTAATAGCGAAGGATGCGCGTTTGTTCGTCAAGCTGGACTTCGCCAACGGCTTTGATCAGTTGCGTACGAGCCGCCCCTTCAATGGTCAGTAAGGGCTCAATGATCTTGAGTTTGAGATCATCCAGTTCAAAGGCGCCACCCAAGCGAAGCCCTAAACATTCAGGACCGGTGTCAGCCGGTGGCGGCGTGGTTGTTTTCTTTTTAAACCAGTCAAACATAGTGACTCCAACGTAATCAGGGGGCTCAGTGTTGCTGCCAGTTGAAATGGTTGACGCGTTCATCTGCTATATAGAATAGCTTGCTGCTCGGTGTGACGGCACGATCTAAACGAGGATTGAGCTCAACGCCTTCCCCGTCACCGCTATCAATGGCAATGAGGATCGCGTCATAGTGTTGCTTGAATGCCAGAAACAAATTGCCCACAGTGGTCGGTTGCGCATCCATCGGATAGTTAACGGCATATTGGGTCATGCCGTGGTGGGTGCTGAGCAGTTCGTGGTGAAGTTCGCTGGAGCCCGGGTCGACGGCCGCTTTTGCCAGCATCTCCACCGCAACAGAAGGAATGCATTCCGCATTCGGGCAATGGGTTTTCAGCAGTTTGCCCAGCTTCTCATCGTTGAAATAGGCCAGCAGGTGCGCGGTTTTATTGCGGCTGGTACAGTACAGCGCGGCAGTCAGGGTGATGTCGTCTTCAGGGTTGTCGATCAGAATACAACTGGCTTGTTCAAGCCCGGCTCGGGTCATGCCTTCTTCATCGGAAAAGCATGGCATATGAACAAATTCAATCTCACCCGGCAGTGGGTTTTCGATTTCTTGACGGGCACACAGCACGATAGGGCGACGCCCGCGTTCTTCATGCTGAAGCATTTTGATCAGATGTAAGGTGCGCTGCGCATTCCAGCCCAGCACTAAAATATGGTTGTTCACAATAAGGCTCCGTTTACCCTGTAAGCCGCGCTTCCAATAGGTGACCAACAGACTTGCCATTCGGCCCACGGCAATGGCAAATAAACTTAGCCCGCCGGGGATCACAAATAGCATTACGATCCACTTTCCTAATGGCGTGGTCGGCGACATATCACCGTAACCCACGGTGGAGGCGGTGACGACAAGGTAATAGATGAAGTCTGTTACAGAGTGGATTAACGCCTGCTCACCGGCAAGGGCGAGCAGGACATAGCTAAGCCCGCAGTAACCGAGAATGATCAGCAGGAGGTTACGGCCACTCAACGCATGGAACTGACACGCAGCCCAGCGGCGAACTAAAAACCAGAGTGACATTGATAGCTCCTTGTCAGTGTTCGATTACAGCGTGAGGCATTACTGACCGAGGATGCGCTTGAGCTCATCTTCGGCAGAGGCCGTTTTACCCGCACTAATACCGGCTTCGGCCAGCTTTTTATCCAGCGCACTGCCAGATTGTTCTTCGTCCATTTCAGCCGCCGCTTCAAGCTGGGCGGCTTTTTCTGCCTGACGCTGCTTGATGCGGTCGAGCGATTCTACCGCCGTGTGCATTTTGGTATTGGCACCGACATTGGTGGCCGACACGGCACTCTGGGCTTTTTGTACCGCTTCATTGGCTTTCACCACATCGACTTGCTGCTCTAACTGGCGCAGTTTGTCTTTGGCTTGGCTGATGTTGGTGCGCATACGCTGCTCAGAGGTGATGAACTGATCCAAATAGGATTGCTCAGTCTGCTGCTCGTTGCGTAGGGATGCGACTTTTTGAGCGCATTCCAGTGCCAGCTCTTGCTGGCCTTTTTCCATCGCATTACGCGCATGGCTTTCGTATTCGGTGATGCCGTGGTTGAAGCCATCGACTTTTTGTTGTGACAGCTTACGCTTGGCCACAATGCTGACAAGGGCTTCATCTGAACGGCGCAGTTCGATTTTCGCGTCGCGGATTTCTTGATCCAAGATACGCAGCGCTTGGTTATCGGCTACGGCTTCTGCGGTTTCATTTACGCCGCCTTTAATGGCGGTAAACAGCTTTTTCCATACGCTCATTACACGACCTCCTTAAGATGGTCTTGATACAGTTCGATGAAGGCTTCAACATTGCGGAACAAGGTTGCGACTTCGATGACGATGCTTTCTGCTTTTGATTGTGATGACAGTGAGCCAAAGGCTACGTAGTAGCTGGTGCCATCAATGTTATTGATCCCAATGGTTGAGAGTGGGAACAGCTTATGGGTGCGGAGAATGTCATCGTTCAGCGCGTTCACATCTTTGACGCTGTCTTGGGCGAAGAGTAGCACTTCAACCACAATTTGCTCACCGGCGACGGCGAGAAACGCTTCAATATTGTCTTCGTTTTTTAGCACCAAGGTTTGCTCATTAGCGTCAACCTGCCAGCCGTCATGATCACTTAGTAGAGGGATTAGCTCTGAGACTTGCCACGTCATAATTACTACCTTATTGGTTAGATGTGAGTGGGATTGAATAAAAAACAGTCTTCTATTATCAAACGAATTGCGGCCATTTTCATCGAACACGCGATTTTTTGGTCAGTTTTATGGCGGTTTTGTGAGGTATATACAGAGTTACGATGAAAAGGGGGAAGGCGAGGAAATAAAATGGGCACAAAATGAAGCAGAAAGGGCTTTACTGAGTGATCAGTAAAGCCCGAAGTGCGGTCTATGATTGACGAGAGCTTAATGTCACCCCCGTCAATGCTGCTGAAGCATTAGTCCAGCAAGGTGTGTGCGGTTTCTACCACGTTGTCCACGGTAAAGCCGAACATCTCGAACAGTTGATCCGCAGGTGCTGACTCACCGAACGTGGTCATGCCGATGATGCGGCCGTCAAAGCCCACATACTTGTACCAGAAGTCAGCAATGCCCGCTTCGATAGCAATACGTGCTGTCACGTCTGATGGCAATACCGCTTCACGGTACGCCGCATCTTGTTTGTCGAACGCATCGGTTGCTGGCATAGACACCACGCGTACCGCTTTGCCTTCTGCGGTGAGTTGCTCTGCCGCTTTCACTGCTAGCTCAACTTCAGAACCGGTCGCGATCAAGATAAGCTCTGGCTTGCCTGCGCAATCTTGCAGGATGTAACCACCCTTCGCGATGTTCGCCACTTGCTCTGCATCACGGGGTTGCTGTGCCAGGTTTTGACGCGAGAAGATCAATGCCGATGGGCCATCTTTACGCTCAATCGCCAGTTTCCATGCAACAGCTGATTCCACTTGGTCACATGGACGCCATGTGCTCATGTTCGGTGTCAGACGTAGCGAGGCAATTTGCTCTACTGGCTGGTGCGTTGGACCATCTTCGCCCAGACCGATAGAGTCATGGGTGTACACTTGGATGTTCTGAATTTTCATCAGTGCAGCCATACGCATTGCATTACGTGCGTATTCCATGAACATCAGGAAGGTCGCACCGTAAGGGACGAAACCACCGTGTAGGGCGATACCATTCATAATGGCAGTCATGCCGAATTCACGCACACCGTAGTGGATGTAGTTGCCTGAGAAATCGTCTGCTGTCAGTGATTTTGAGCCAGACCACATGGTCAGGTTAGACGGCGCAAGATCCGCCGAGCCGCCCAAGAATTCAGGTAGCATCGCACCGAACGCTTCCAGTG
>NZ_JAKJSN010000003.1:0-30444 GCF_050337005.1 Photobacterium japonica
GGAGAGGCTATCCGAGCCCACTGGGGCATTGAGTCCATGCATTGGATTTTAGATGTCAGTATGCGGGAAGATGCTTGCCAGATTTACCGAGAAAACGCAGCTGAAAACTTGGCGGGGTTAAGGCACATGGCACTTAACATGCTCAGAGCTGAACCAACCAAGATTAGCGTACCGATGAAACAGAAACGCTGCATGATGAAACCTGCCTTCTTGGAGCAAGTCCTTGTGGCCGGATTGATGTCAATGGCTAAAAATTAAGCGCTCATGCGGACGCCCTGCTACGGGAACACGCTGCTTTCTTTGTGCAGTAGGGTCAACATCAGCGTAGTGAAAATAAACGTTCATGTTGTTTACATTAATTTGTGACATTACGCAGATGCGGAAAATGTAGAATGTACTATGTGGAATGATTCTACATTTCCTCTTTTGATTATTAAATTAATGTATTGGTGTCAATGGCTTAGCTTCAATGTTAGCATGTGCTAATGGTGATATATGGAATTGTAACGTAGAACAATTCCATATATAAAGTTGTTACACGAACTCTAAGATCGCAGTTTTTTGGCTCAGTTCAGCGATTGAGCCATTAGTTTTTTAGTCGTGAAAGTAAGGTGGGTTTCCTTTTTCTTTGTTGCCTTTTAATATTCGTCTTATCAGCTTCGGCAATTGACCATTATTGCCAAAAGTTCATGGATTTCAGAAACCAATTCAGGCTTCAATTGTTCATGGTTTTGCCTCATTTCGGTCTGTATCAGTGTTTTACTCGCAGCATTTTCAATCCCAATTGTGGCAAAGATATTTGGTTTATTAGCTCCAAACTTGCTGAAACCAAATCGTACAAATGGTGTTAGAAAAAGGATTGTTTCGTTTCACAGTTATTGCTGTTGATTGGATATTTTGCTCGCTTAATTGAGTCAGTCTAATTAAAATCGTTTAATAACAAATCTTGGTAAATCAGTTCTTTACCAATGAAAGTAAAGCGTTGACAAAGATCGTGTAACAAAGCAATCAACACGATGCTATTTACATTCGGCATTCGCGGTTTGGAGTGTAATTGGTTTGGAAAGTCGGTCTTTCGCACGTGTTATTGCGGCGTTAGCTGTCTATTCTTGGCAGGGCTTTAGCTCGGTGTTTGGAAATAATTTCAGTGCTCCCTCGGCTCTACGCCAGCAGGGGTATTTGCTGCGGCAGTTGGCTTCTGTGTAAGTCTGCCATTTAGCATCGCATTTGGACGGGTTGAAGTGAGGTCGTTTCATCAAGCGCCATTTCTCAGGCACTTTGTTTTATTGCCTCGGCGGTTCGCATTTCAACGTTCAAATTTTTGATGGTTTCCGCCTCAATGAGTACCGCAGCCCATGCGCTGAACATTCCATGTGCTTAATAAAGTGGGTGGCACGGTTTGTGATTTCGTCATGTGAAATGGCAGCCGTCAGCGTTATCACAATGTATGCAGAAACTCAGCAGGTGAAAGGCGCTCTAGTTGTGATGTTCAACGGAAATATTGCGCTCGCTGGGCGAGTCCCCTTGGCTCTTGTGATAGAGTTAAGTGATTGGATTACGGTAAGTTTGCAGCTAACAAGGCCATTAAATTGATGCGTTACACTCCGCATTTTTGGTATGGAGTGTGGTGGGTTTGGTTAGTGTTGTGGGCGCACAAATTATGGCGGYGTTAAGCTTCATAAAATAGGTAAAGTATTATGAAATTAAAACACCTTTTACAATACGATTATATTAAAGACTTTGAAGAGTTGTTGGTTACTGACTTTGAAAGGGATTTGTTTGTAGCAAGTTTGCGGAATTATTGTTCACATGGAAATCCACTTCGGTTTCATAATTTTGCGTTCTCGATGAGAGAGCTTGTACTACAGATAATAAATAGAAAGGCTCCTGATAGCGTCGTTAAGAAAGCATCATGGTATGAAAAAGAAAGTGAAAAATTTGATGTTACACGTCGCCAAAAGCTTAAGTACTGCGCTCAAGGATATTTATCTGATTCATATTTAGACGAGTTCACCTTAGAAGAGCTAAATCAGAGCATCAAGGACTACCTTAAAGAGTTCAACTTTTTTAATAAATACACGCATATTACAGAGAAGCATTTTAAAGCTTGCCCTAAAAAATTCTACGCAGATATGAAGTATATAATCCAACGCTCTAGAGAGGTTATTGAAGAGATCGACTCAATGGAAAACCTTGTTGTAAATAGCATTCCAGATACAGTCCAAGATCATATATTCGATTATATCATCAACAATTTCCCTAGTGAGTTAGACATACTGGCTAGCAATGTCATTGTAGATTCAGTATCACCAGAAGAACTGGAAGTAACTTACCTAGAAGACAATGGAATTACTGTAGCAGTTTCAGGCACGGTGTATGTGAGTCAAGAATACGGTAAAGGCGAGGATTTTACTGCATTATCCGAAAATTACCCATTCAGTGTGTCTGTCGCGTTATCAGTCGATGATCCAAGCGATATCACCGTAGATGAGTCTGAATTTGAGATCGATACTTCATCTTGGTTTGGGGTAGAAAATGAGCTCGAGGAAATTGAAGCTTAACAAACGACTATGGCGTCAATAATTAATTTTTGGCGTTGTTTTCATCCCATATGGTRCCATCTCGCAGCATGGAATTTAAGATCACTACCATCTTTCTGACGCATGCAATGATCGCGACTTTCTTAGGTTTACCTGCGGCTAATAGTCGCTGGTAAGTCGCTTTAAAAACAGGGTTACACTGCATCGCAGACATCATGGCCATGTAGAGCACGGTGCGTACTTGTGCTCGTCCCCCTTGAATGACTCGCTTGCCTTTATAGCGTCCACTTTCTCGATTGATGGGGGCAACACCAATGAGTGCAGCGGCTTGTTTGTTGGCTATAAGTCCAAGCTCAGGAACGTTGCTAATGATGGATGCCGCTGCGACTTTTCCGATGCCGGGAACGCTTTGCAGAAGACGATTTTTGTTTTGATACTCGGGGCATGATTCAATGAGAGATAGGATTTTTTGCTCAGTTTTTTCTATCTGATTTTTAAAGGTTGTGAGCACGGGGTTGATGGTGCTAGCCAGATGTTTTGGTAGTGATTGTAATCGGTTTTTCTCCATGGTTTGCATGGTCAGCAGTTGATGACGGCGAGCGACTAAATCACTCATTAAACGCATATTTTCAGGTTTGAGTTGCGTCAGATTAGGTTGAATGGCCTCGCTATAGTGAGCAATGAGTCTAGCATCTAATTTGTCGGTTTTAGCTCGTTGACCAATGGCTCCGGCGAACCGTTTAATATGTATGGGGTTGGCAATAACAAAGGGAAGTTTTGCTTCTGAACAAGCAATGATGAACGGCATTTCTAGACGCCCAGTTGCTTCGACAACAACGCGCTGTGGGACATGTTGTTTGATTGTTTTGATGGCCTCTTTGATACCTTTTTCGTCGTTGTTAACAGTAAAAAAGATATCAAGTGGGCGAATAAAAATGTCTAGTTGTGACTTACCTGTATCAACACCGACATGAATGTTTTGATGTGTGCGTGTATTCATAATAAGCTAACTCTTGCTTGCGAAATGCGGGTTCGAGACCCAGTCGACTATTCGAGGTTTGTGCTTGGAGTCCTATGCGGCGTTCATGTTTGTTATCGGTCTCTCGACAGAGGAGCCAGCGTTTAAACGAACTACCGCATAAGAAACTTTAGTTGCAGCTAAAGCTTGGGTCTCACATTACCCAAATGACAAGCTTATTATCCATACAATCTGTTTAAGAGTGATTCGCAACGCGTGGCACTTTTACTATGCGTTGCGTATGGTGGTTAAGGTGGTTTGCGGCAGCTTTTGTATTGCGTTGCTCACACCTTAACAGGGCTACATGGACTCCCCCGGTTGTCAACAACAGCGTCAGGTAATATAAGGTTTGGGACTGCCGCTCTACATTCGGTCTGTTTATTGGCTTATTTGCCATGACCCTGATGACACTACGCGGTTGCGGTTCCTCATTCGTTAGAAGGCATCTTTTGTGCCCGCCGCATTATCAGGTTTTCCCGCAAATGGTCTTAACCATACATCATCATTGGCTATTGCAATGACCCGGTGAAGATTGTGACTCCCTCACAAATGGTTTCTACATCCGTTAATTTTTTATTGGTTGGTAGTCGGTGTCGTGACGTAACAGCGACCAGATAATTCGCGCATTTTTGGCGGCTAATGCCACGATAGCGCGTTTGAAACCGCGTCGCTCAACCAAGTCTTTACACCACAGGCTGAGTCGGTCAGTTTTGTCGCCCAGACTGGCAATCACCGCCCGCGCACCATGAACGAGTAGCGTGCGAAGGTACTTATCACCTTTTTTGGTAATACGCCCAAGCCTTGGTTTACCGCCCGTGGAATACTGGGTCGGCACTAATCCGAACCAAGCAGCAAAGTTTATTAAAATCTAGCTCTGCCTTTATCGAACTGCTCGCCTTTGCCGATACTAGCAATCACTGCCGTCGCAGTAATGGGGCCGATACCTGCCACTTTCATTATCTTTTTGGCATTATGACTGCGCGATACCAGCATATCAAAGCAATGTTCCTGATCGTCAATGCGCTGGTTGAGTACAAAAAGGTGGTCGTAACAATCAGCGATGATTGCTCTGGCTAAATCGGGCAGTAGGTTTTCGGCATCTTCCAGCGCATCGGGAATGGCGCGTTGGAGAGCATGACGCCCAGTGGGGGCGATAATGCCAAACTCAGCCATCATCGCGCGGATCTGGTTAAGTAACGCCGTGCGTTCATGTACCCAATTTTCGCGGGCGCGATGAAGCATCAAAATCGCTTGCTGCTCGGGAGATTTGATTTTTACGAAGCGCGTTGAAGGACGGGCAACGGCGATACAAATAGCTACTGCATCGTTAAGATCGTTTTTGGCGCCCGTTCTGAAAGGCGCCACATACTTGGCCGCCATGATTTTTGGTGTATGACCAAGCTTTGTTAATTCACGCGCCCAATAATGGGCACTGCCACAGGCTTCCATCCAATGATAGCGGACGGAATGTTTGCAAACGTTTCAAGAACTTTAGACCGCCCCCTGAGTTTTACGTTGTAAAGGCTGTTTTGTGGGTCAAGACGTAGCCTGTCGCATCTTCGCCATGGATACTGAAGCTATGTTTGGCTAAATCGATGCCATAGAGTGAAAGTGACATGATGACCTCCGAACATATATCGTGTTTGACTCTTCAAGTGTGGCAGAGTCTGGATGAGGGGGAGTCCATGCCATTCGTTAGACTTTATATTTAGTTAAGTAGGGACTTTATGGAAAAAGGCATAATTGTATATTGGTCAGAATCCCAAGAGGTCATTGAGTTCGATTATGAAAACTTGGAATCTATTGGGTTAGTTCGTTCATCATCGGAGCTATGTGATTCTGGTGATAAATATAACTACGTTATCGAACCACAGATTAACAAATTAGAAGACGGCATGGTTGAAGTGAAAATAAAGTATAAGTCTAATGTTAATACAGATATTGACCCTGACGAAGTATGTTGGGGTACAAGTACCTTGATCTTAAAACCTAATGAATACTCAGGTGAAGCTCATTGGATTGATGATGTCGATCATTCACATGATGGCGTTTGTCGCTGGGTTCGCTTAGATTCCCCTTTAAAGTCGTCACAACGTAGAAGAGTAACTTCAACGAAGTTACAAAGAGAACAAGCTCAATTCAGAAAATTATTAATGAAGCTCGATAAATGTTGTGTTCTTACTGGAGAAGAAAGTAACACGGTCCTTGAAGCCGCTCACATTATACCTGTAGCTGGAGGAGGTCCTGATATTCCCTCAAATGGTATTGTTTTGAGGTGTGATCTACACAGGCTATATGATTCTGCAGCATTTAATTTTGATCGCTATGGTAATGTTCTCGTGAATTCAGAAGCATGTAGCAGTTATTATGTGAAGCTTTTGACTGACACTAAGCTGCCTCGATCTACTCTAGAAAGGGTGCAGCAAGCTTTGGTCGAAAAAGAAGCCTAAAACAGATGAGCCTTTGGGGTGTCAAGGGGTAAAGCGGTCCCCCTTGGGTGCGTAGCAGCCAATATAATCGAATAACAAAGCCGTCTACTTCTCTCTGTCGATTATCGTCGCTTACGACAAACACATATTGAGGGTCTCTTACTGCGGTCTCACCGCTGCCTGCTAGTTTTACGCAGGGCCAGTCTAGGCGTCCCCTAGCCATACATCGGTTAACCCGAGCAGGCACTATTCAAAGCGAATGGTTGCTTTTGCACCAGTTAGTTTCACGCTCGGCTCAGGTGTAAGCAACTTTGTTGTTCGTATTAATGCGCAACAATGGGATGGCTAATCAAAGCAAAGGGGCTTGAACAACCAATGCACAGCAGATCCAGTGAAGGCTTCAATACCAATGAGGGCTGGCGGGATATTAGCAAACGTTGCAAGAACTTTAGACCGCCCCCTGAGTTTTACGTTGTAAAGGCTGTTTTGTGGGTCAAGACGTAGCCTGTCGCATCTTCGCCATGGATACTGAAGCCGAATCTTTTGGAATGGCGCTAGATCAATGCCATAGATAGAGAGTGATAGGGTGGCCTCCGAGATTTTATCGAACCTGACTCATCAAGTGTGGCAGAGCCGGATGAGGGGGAGTTCATGTCATTCGTTATGTGCTCGGACAAAAATTAGGTTAGGCGATGAAAAGAATAAATGTAATAGGCACTAGTGGTAGTGGAAAAAGCACTTTTAGTCGCATGCTCGCGAGTGAGCTCAAGTACCCATATTTGGAAATGGATGCCCTGTTTTGGAAGCCTAACTGGCAGGAATCTTCTGATGAAGAATTCTTTGCAAACTTGGCTGACAGGTTGAGTGACGAACAGTGGGTTCTTGATGGCAACTACAACCGAACCGCTGAAATCAAATGGAGTAGAGTCGATACAATTGTCTGGGTTGATTACTCATTTGTAAGAACACTATTTCAAGCCGTGAAAAGGGCTTTAGTCCGCATAGCGACCAAACAGGAGTTATGGGGTAAAACAGGCAATGTTGAATCGTTCAGAAAGTCCTTTCTTAGCAAAGACTCTATTATTCTTTGGACGTTGAAAACGTACAGCAAAAACAGAGCTCGATATACAGAATTGCTTAATGATCCGAAGTATAGTCATATCAAATTCGTAAGGATAACAAGCCCCAAAAAGGCAAAGGCGTTCATAAGCGAACTACGCACATAACAAACGACTATGGCGTCAATAGCTAATTTCTGGCTATGTTTTCGTCCCACATGACGCCATCTCGAAGCATCGAATTAGGGATCACAACCATCCTCCTTACACACGCAATAATGGCAACTTTTTTCGGTTTCCCTGCATCGCAGACATGATAGCCATGTAGAGCACGGTACGTACTTGTGCTCGCCCTCCTTGAGTTTTACGCTGTAAAGGCTGTTTTGTGGGTTAATGCATTGCCTGTCATATCTTCGCCATGGATATTGAAGCCGAATCTTTGTGGAATGGCGCTAAATCGATGCCATAGAGTGAAAGTGATAGGGTGACCTCCGAGATTTTATCGAGCCTGACTCATCAAGTGTGGCAGAGTCGGATGAGGGGGACTCCATGTCATTTCTTATGCTTTTTTTCTTAAAATCGCAAGTATGAGTGCTTCATAAGTTTGCCAATGGTTTGGTAGAGTTATGATTCGATGCACAAGGAGGATTTCAGATGGGAACGATAATAGGCTTCATCATTTTAGCTGCGATAGATTGGTATCTTGTTCGTAAAACAGGACTTCATATACATCAACTAATTTCTAAAAAGTATGCAGAGTATTTAGATGGCAAAGAAAATCGTAAATAGAGCTTTTTGGGCAATAGTCTGACTCTATGCGACGTGTGATTCTTACTATGCCACTATAAACACCAATGTGTGCAGCGATTTGCTTGTTGGTTATGAGCCCAAGCTCATCAAGTGTGGCAGAGTCTGGATGAGGGGGAGTCCATGCCATTCGTTATACCGCAATCAGTCGTCGAGCCTTGTTATCCTTTCCTGTACACATCGCTACGTTCACGCTTACCTACGGCTAAAACGGTAACAATAACGACATCATCTTGCACTTTGTACACTAAGCGATAGACAGATTGGCGTAATTTGATCTTATACATGTTGTCTGCGCCGGATAATTTGGATGCAGGAACATGTGGGTTAGCCAAGCGCTCAATGAGTTTCTTCTTAAATTGCTGTTGCAAAGTAGCGCCGAGTTTTTTCCACTCTTTAAGTGCGCTACTTTTAAATTCAAGATTATAAGTCATCGATGTTCACTGAAATACTTGATTCAGACTCGCGCTCTTTTGCTAAGGCAAGTAGCTCAATATCCTCAAGTTTATCCATCATTATTTCGTATGCAGCAGCTGGCACACAGTAAAATGCGGGCTCGTTTCGATTTAGTACGGCTACCGGCTCACCATAAGCACTTGCAGCAACCTTCATTGGGTTTGCTTTAAACTCAGTAATACTTGCAGCAACATCAGCCAATATTCTAGAGGTCATTTAAAAGCTCCTTAAAGCAGTCTTTAATTTGGTCATTTTAGTTACAAACAAGCGGAGTAACAAGGTGTTTACCATTGATATGTGCGAGGGATACCTGCGTGTATGCCATGATAAGTCATCATATGCATATCGTCTGCATATCGTCTGCATGTCAATGAAGGTCAACGACGGCACATGAATCGGTACGGTGATAGGCACAGTGATGGGTTGGTGAACCGGATCACAGAAGATAGTCTTGAGCGTGCAATTCGTGCAACTAAATAGGCTTTTATGTGATCAATATCACCGAAGTGCTTGCCCTACATGGCCTAGTATTGGCTGCTTGATTTCAATTTGAAACCAGCACTCGAATCCAGACTCTGAACTCAGTCGGTACGAGACTGGCAAGCGGGTAAGCATACCATGACAACACTTTTAGCAATCTCTATTACGACTGGCATTCTCTCTGGTGTGTGGGGCTGGATTGCGATATCCCTTGGTTTGTTATCTTGGGCGGGCTTTTTGGGCTGCACCAGTTACTTTGCCTCCCCGACAAGTGGTTTAAAAGGCTTGGCAATCAGCCTAATCACTAATATGTCCGGTGTGTTTTGGGCCATGGTGATCATCTACGGGTCGACTTACGCAGGGTTAGAGATCCTTGGCTACGTCATTACGGCGATTGTTGCGTTCTTCATGTGTATTCAAGCCAAGCAAGCATGGTTGGCATTTATCCCTGGTACCTTCATTGGCTCATGCGCCACGTTTGCAGCCGATGGTAATTGGCAGCTTGTGGTACCGTCGTTGATCTTAGGTGGCGTATTTGGTTACCTCATGAAAGCTTCCGGTCTTTGGTTGCAGGCGAAAACCGCGGCGACGTCTTCGGTGGTAGAGCAGACACAGTAAGACTTTTATTCTTGCGAGTGTTCGTTTTTTTCCCGTATATCCCCCCCCAATACCACCTCTCAGTATTCACCGGTTATGCCCATACGTATTGATGGGCATTTCTTACAGCGAAAGCCCTACACCGTATCTTTTTACCCATGATTAGGGCGGGATATTTGCAACCGTTGCAAGAACGTTTGATCGCCCCCTGAGTTTTCATAAAGATAATGATTTTGTCATTCAATGCATTGCCAGCCAGATCTTCTCTATGGATACTGAGACGTAACTTCTTATAGAACAATGCTGTAGGGCGGCTTTCGTGCGTTGTCATACTTAAATTTGACTAGTATGGCAGAGTTTGAATAAAGGGAAGCCCATACCATTTGTTATGAGTATTGATAAAGTTAAAAAGGACATTTTAAAGATGGAAGAGAATACAGAGAAGAAACGTGGATTTTTATTAACAACGTTTTTGATATTGATGATGGTGGTAAATCCTTTATCTGCATTTAGTTATTTTTTCAATGCTGAGATGATATTAACGATTTTCCCCAATATGCCTTTGTGGATAATTTACTTACTAGGTGGCATGTGTGTATTTAATGTTATTTTAGCCATTGGAGTATGGATGTGGAAAAAGCCAGCTATATACGGGTTTTATGCGGTTGTAATGTTTGCATTTCTTATTAATTTATATATGGGTGTGGAACTGATTAGCTCATTATCGGGTTTGATTGGTGGTGTTGTGTTATTTTTTGCAACAAAGAAAAAGATGGCATACTTCAACTAAGAGTTAACGATTAAAAATGCCTCATCACAAGCCATTAAAATGGAGAGAGATATGTCTTCCGTGCCCCAAAACAAGGATGAATTGGCATTAGCCATTAATACAATATTCCCCAAATTAATGGCGGATTATCGCGCTATTCCGGCCAGTCTTGCGCGTCAACCGGGTGTAGAAGGAAACGTTAAAGGTACGCTCATTAGTGTGAGTGACACCGCCGCATATTTGATCGGTTGGGGAAAACTCGTGCTTAAATGGCATCATCGAAAAGCCAATAATCAGCACGTGGATTTTCCTGAAACGGGGTACAAGTGGAATCAGCTAGGATCACTCGCCGATAGTTTTCATCAAGCTTACCATGACTGGGAATATGAAGCGTTGCTTGCTGAGCTTGAATCGACGGTGAGCGACATACAGTTACTGATTGCCCGTTTAAGTGACGATGAATTATACGGTGTGGCATGGTACGAGCAATGGACGCTAGGGCGTATGATTCAATTTAATACGTCATCACCAATGAAAAACATGCGCACCAAAGTGCGGCGATTTTACCGGACATGTTGCTAATCCATTGTCTATTGTTTCTTGATTTGCCTATTGATGCTGAGGCGTAATCCTAGTGGCATGATTGAGAGTGGTAGAGCCTGAATAAGGGATGCTGCATCATTTATCAGGGAAGGATCAAAAGTGCTCAAAATTGTAGACGATTATCCAATAGTATTCGGCTTATCATTTACCGATGTTCAGTACTTTACCGAAGAAAATGATCATAACCCATTCGTCATTCCTCTGTGTTCTCATTGCGTAATGGGAAGAGTGCAGGGTGAATCTCGAGATCCCAATTCAAGTTCGGGGCATTTGGTTTGTGAATATTGCAACGGTACAGGTTATGCGCATCCTCCCGTGCCTGTAAAAATGTTCTCTGAGGCATTTGAGGAGATCGTTGTTGCATGTAATAGCGTTGGTCATTTGAGGTGTCCTCATTGTGGGGCGGGTTTTAAGTTTTACGACAGAAGAGCCTTCTCTGGTAAAAGGCACACATGCGGCCAAAAGCTGACACTAAACACGTCAGCGTGCTTAACAAAATGATCGGGGAGGTGAGAATGGCATCCAGAAAGGAATTCGGTAGCCTATCACGACGCTCAATCACAAATAAAGGATGACACCATGGCAGCAGGTCCGATTAAACAGGTGGTTTTTGATATTGGTAATGTGGTGGTGCGCTGGTCACCCTTGGAGATTGCACGTCTTACGTTCGGTGACACTGACCACGCACAGGTGGAAGCCAAGGCTAGAGCGATTTTCCAATCCGACACGTGGCTGAACCTCAATAAAGGCCTGATTACCGAGGCCGAAGCCAAAGCGCAGTATCAGCAGGATCTCGGGTTTTCCGCACTGGATGCCGACCGGCTGTTTTATTACGTGAAGCATACCCAGTTGCTGATTTATGGCACGGTGGATTTGATTGAGCGTATCAAAGCAGCGGGGTACGGCGTGTATGCCTTAACTGATAACGTGCATGATATTGTGGCGTACTTAAAAGCGACGTACACCTTTTGGCCGTTATTTGATGGCGCGACTGTATCAGCAGAAGAAGGCGTGTTAAAGCCTCAGCCTGAGATTTATCATGCTTTGCTGTCTGATTATCATTTAGTGGCCGCAGATACGGTATTTATTGATGACATGCCGCATAACGTACAAGGTGCAGAAGCGGTGGGCATGGCTGCGATTCAGTTTGCCAACGCTGCCCAATGCGAAGCAGAGTTAAACGCGTTAGGCTTAGTGTTTTAGCACAGGAGTAGCTCGGTGTTTTTAGAAAGTATTCATCACGTTGCGATCATTTGTTCCGATTATCCACGTTCAAAAGCGTTCTATACCGAGGTGTTAGGGCTGAAAGTGATCGCGGAAACCTACCGTGAGCACAGACAGTCCTACAAGTTGGATTTGGCGCTGCCCAATGGCAACCAGATCGAATTGTTTTCCTTTCCTGAGCCGCCAAAGCGCGTGTCCCAACCGGAGGCACAAGGGCTGAGACACTTGGCGTTTGTGGTGAAGTCAGTGCCCGCTTCGGCTGAGTATTTGCAGGCGCACGGGATAGAGGTTGAGCCTATCCGTACTGATGATCTGACCGGCAAGCAATTCACGTTCTTTAGCGATCCAGATGGGTTGCCGCTTGAGTTGTATGAGGGGTAATGCCTAGGTAGGGCGAGCGCCTAAGCATCGGTTTTATCTGTCAGGCGCGCATGATATTCAGTTTTGCGCGGATTCTGCATTCGTCATTGCTGAATTTCATGCTGAGTAAGCGTGATATTTTGGCGAAAAATAACGTAACATGATTGACGCAAACGTTTGCTATCGGTAAATTACGCACTCTTTTTTTATTGATAAGTATGTCGTTATGTTTATGCGCTTGATTGCTCTTTCCCCTGTTGTTGTGTCTTTTTCGGTTTTTGCTGCCCCGCAACCTATCTTGGTGCAAGGTGCGATGGACATCGAAACCAGCACGTTGGTTGCTGCACTGAAAGAATCTAAGGAAACGACAGTCGGTTCTTGGACGTTTTGGCAAGGTGAAATCGACGGCTATCCGGTTGTCGTTTCTCGCACGGAAGTCGGCCTAGCAAACGCGGCGGCTTCCACCACGATCGGTATTGAGCATTTCAATCCAAAATACATTATCAACCAAGGCACGTCTGGCGGTCACGATCCGAAACTGTACCGTGGTGATATTGTGGTGGGTGAGGCTAGCTTCAACATGGGCGCGTACAAAACGTCCTTTAAAGAAAAAGGCCAAGGTATCGACCCGACCCAATGGCAAAATTTCGACGTAACCATGCGATTGCGTGAAAAGGGTGAGTTTGTTGAATACCCACAATTTAAAGCGGATGAGAAACTGGTTAACATCGCTTACTCGCAGGCAGACGTTTACAAAAAGGGTAACGTTGTTAAAGGCTTGATTGGTTCAGCAGACGAATGGAACCGAGAAGTTGACCGTATCAACTGGTTCCACAACACGCTAGGCACGTCTGTTGAAGAAATGGAAACGTCAGCGGCAGCGTTGGTGGCACAAGCGTATAAAGTGCCCTTTGTCGGTATCCGTGTTCTTTCTAATACCGATCAACACAAGCAAGATTTTGATCCACAGACAGCCGTTGATTGTCAGCTGTATACCTTAGATGTGGTAAAGGCGTTGATAAAAAATCAATAACCTCCCTTCAATACAGAGAGAAGAGGTGTGACGGCCTCTTTTTTATCCCGCATTTTTTATCAATACACCCAAATATTAATTAGCCCATATTTTTGCTTTCTGCTCTGTGCTTCCGCGAACTCAATCTTATTGATGAGATACACACTGTGTTTCATTATTTTCCAATCTATCCCGCACTCACGATATTGAAGGAATAAGCCTGCTTTTCTGAGCGCATCGAATCCGGCATAGTGGCGAACGGATCATGATGTGCAGTTAGCATAAAAATGGGCGTGTGATTTTTTAGCGCTACCCATTTTATCAAAATCACGTTAGGTGTTTATTTGTTTTATCCGAGCGGTGAAACAATAATAAGATAAGGATGTAAGCATGATAAATCGATTTAGGCTTAAAAAAACAGTTTGTCACCTCAGTACTTTTTTTTTCATTACCGTAAGCAGTTCTGCCGCCGCATTCTATGATGCCTACCCAGAAAGTGAAGGGCCTTATGTTAGTGGGCCTGCATCTGAAAGCTTGCAATGGCAAGGCGAAGATTTTTCAAACTACTCTGATGGACAGCAGTTAGAGTGCTCAAATGATAAAAGCCCCATTCCCCATTTTGATGTAACGTCTGGATGTTTAGCGTCCAAATATGTAGACGGTTTGAAGCAAGGTTGGACTGACGATAAAGTATTCCGTGTAGTCTCAATCAGTAAATATCACAATGGTAACGAAATAAAGTATACCGACCAAATGAATCAATATCGCGCGTATATTAAAACGTGGAAAAACGGGTCTTCTATTCCAGCATGGTCAGGCTTACATGCTTTTGCGCGTTACCAAACCTCTGATGATTTATATGTGGCCTCTGTTCGTTATGACGGTAACGTAACCATTAAAGTGAAATACCAAGGAAAATATACGACCCTTGCACAAACTAAATTAACGAATGGTGCGAAGCGTTACTTGGATAAAAATGGAAAACTGGCGGCGGGTCAATGGTATACTATTAACTTTTCGGCAGTGGAAAATACATTGACCCTGATTCTGGATGGCACAGAGATATTATCGGTAAATAATGCGCTATTAGCTGAGGGAACGACGGGTATTCGTACTGATTATCTATCGGCTTATCTTGATGATTGGCAGTTATTGCCTGGGGATTCAACAGACATTGATCCACCTACCGATCCTGACATACCAACAGATCCAGAAACGCCTGATCCTGTTGTCGAGTTTGTCCCTGGTCAGACTAACGCCAATAACGGTGATGTTTATTCGTTTAACAATCAATGTTATCAAGCAAAAAACAGCCCAGGCCGTTGGGAGATACCTAAAGAAGGCTCATGGTTTTGGGACGTTGTTGAGTGTGTGACTGACCCTTCAATACCGACGGACCCTGACGTGCCGACAGACCCCGAAACGCCGGATCCTGTCATTGAGTTTGTTCCCGGCGTCACAGACGTCGAAAATGGTGATGTGGTTAGCTATAAAAACAGTTGTTATCAAGCCAAAAATAACCCGGGACGCTGGGAAACACCGAGTGCGAGCTCATGGTTTTGGGATGGGGTGATTTGTCCATCATCTACGACCATACTGGGTGTACACACCCTCCATTTGTATGATTAATTACTTTTACCTATCAATCTAATAGGAAATAACACGTTCTCTCTTGATAAGACGAGGCGTATTGTTCACGCCATAAAGACGAAGTCGTCACAGTATTGGTTGCATTTTTGGCATATAAATGTTGCAAATTAATCTATCAATAGCCGTGAATGTGATCGGCTTCGACTAACCCAATCAAAAGAATAAGCGGAATATGACGTCGTGTGTATTTCGCTGAATAAATCCCCAAAATAAGGGAATGGAGTGAACATGAACCAACATAACAATAACACAGGCGGCAAATGTCCTGTCATGCACGGTGCAATGACTTCCTCTGAAACGTCGAATGTCGCATGGTGGCCCAATGCGTTGAACCTCGACATTCTTCACCAGCACGATACCAAAACCAATCCCCTAGGCGCTGACTTTAACTACCGCGAAGAAGTACAAAAGTTAGATGTAGAAGCGCTTAAAGAAGACATGAAAGCGCTAATGACCAACAGCCAAGAATGGTGGCCAGCAGACTGGGGCCACTACGGCGGTTTGATGGTGCGTATGGCATGGCACTCAGCCGGTTCTTACCGTACCTATGATGGTCGTGGCGGTGCAAACACCGGTAACCAACGTTTTGCGCCATTGAACTCATGGCCTGATAACGCGAACTTGGATAAAGCCCGTCGTCTACTTTGGCCAATCAAGCAAAAATACGGTAATAAAATCAGCTGGGCTGATTTGATCGTATTAGCGGGTACCATTGCGTATGAATCAATGGGTCTGAAAACCTTCGGTTTCGGCTTTGGTCGTGAAGATATCTGGGCACCAGAAAAAGACGTGTACTGGGGTTCTGAAAAACAATGGCTAGCGACTAGCGATGCAGAAAACAGCCGTTACTCCAATGGCCGTGATCTTGAAGATCCACTGGCTGCGGTCATGATGGGCCTTATCTACGTGAACCCAGAAGGTGTTGACGGTAACCCAGACCCGCTAAAAACAGCGGAAGACATGCGTGTAACATTCGCCCGTATGGGGATGAATGACGAAGAAACCGTCGCATTGACTGCCGGTGGCCACACAGTAGGTAAAGCACACGGTAACGGTAATGCAGCGCACCTGGGTAAAGATCCAGAAGGCGCAGATGTGACTGAGCAAGGCCTAGGCTGGAACAACCATACCTCTCGCGGTATTGGCCGTGATACGGTAACCAGTGGTATTGAAGGCGCATGGACAACTAACCCTACACAATGGGACAACGGCTTCTTTGACATGCTACTGAACCACGACTGGCAGCTGACTAAGAGCCCAGCAGGTGCATGGCAGTGGGAACCGGTGTCTATTGAAGAGCAAGACAAGCCCGCTGACGTAGAAGACGCAAGCTTGCGTTGTAACCCAATGATGACTGACGCGGATATGGCCTTGAAAATGGACCCAGATTACCGCGTGATCTCAGAGCGTTTTTACAACGATCCTGAGCATTTCTCTGATGTCTTTGCGCGTGCTTGGTTCAAACTGACTCACCGTGACATGGGCCCGAAAGCGCGTTACCTAGGTCCAGATGTACCGGCTGAAGAGCTAATCTGGCAAGATCCTGTACCTGCTGGCCGTACCGATTACGATGTGGCTGCTGTGAAAGCGAAAATTGCTTCGACTGATCTCAGTATCAATGATTTAGTCTCAACCGCTTGGGACAGTGCACGTACATACCGTGGTTCAGACAAGCGTGGTGGCGCAAACGGCGCACGTATTCGTCTAGCGCCACAAAACGAGTGGGTTGGTAACGAGCCAGAAAAACTCGCTCGCGTATTGTCCGTACTGGAAGGCATTGCCGCTGAAAGCAACGTCAGCGTGGCAGATGTGATAGTGCTGGCCGGTAACCTAGGCGTTGAATTGGCCGCGAAAGCAGCGGGCTTTAACATCGAGGTTCCATTTGCAACGGGTCGTGGTGATGCGACTGCTGAGCAAACTGATGTTGAATCATTTGACGTGCTAGAACCACTGGCAGATGGCTTCCGTAACTGGCAGAAACAACACTACGCTTCTGCTCCTGAAGAAATGCTGCTAGACCAAGCGCAATTGTTGGGTCTAACGGCCCCTGAAATGACGGTTCTGCTAGGTGGTATGCGTGTCATGGGCGCGAACTTTGGCAACAGCCAACACGGTGTCTTCACAGACCGCGTGGGAGCATTGACGAATGACTTCTTCGTGAACCTAACGGACATGAACTACAACTGGAAACCGACTGGCCGTAATTCTTACGACATCGTTTCTCGTCAAACCGGTGACGTAAAATGGACAGCCACTCGCGTTGACTTGGTGTTCGGTTCTAACTCTGTTCTACGTGCTTATGCGGAAGTGTACGCACAGAACGACAACAAAGAGAAATTCGTGAAAGACTTTGTTGCCGCTTGGACCAAAGTGATGAATGCAGACTGCTTGGATCTCGCATAACGATCGCGTGATCTAACAAACCCCGTAATGGCACTGTCATTGCGGGGTTTATTTTATGTATTACCCAGATTACGGCGGGCATTGTGAGCGGACAAATGCTCCGAACTTTCTGGCATTATCGGCAATTGTTAAGCGATTTGACGCAAAGTGTGCCGATGTGTTGGTTCTGTATGCAGTTGAGCGCGCGAGGAGAAAAAAAGGCTGTACCTTCAACACGATAACCCGTATTATCGCCGCACTCAGGAGAGATGGCTGAGTGGTTTAAAGCACCGGTCTTGAAAACCGGCGTGGGTTTATAGCCCACCTAGGGTTCAAATCCCTATCTCTCCGCCACACATTAAAAAGCCGCTGAGAAATCAGCGGTTTTTTTGCATTTTCCGCGCGTGGAATGACGGGATTTTTCTAAATCCCTCTTTAGAATGCAAGCTAGACGCGTGCGACCCCAGCACTCCGCCACATTCTAAGCCCTTGTCGAAAGACAAGGGCTTTTTCGTATGCGTTAAGTTTTACCTTTGGAAACAGGGAGTTGAAAATCCCTCCTTGAATGCAAGCTAGACGCGTGCGATCCCTGCACTCCGGCATATTCAAAAAAGCCGACTTAATTGTTAATGCCACTCGCGCTTAAGTGAGTGACATTAAGCAGCAATGCTGGCCTTTTTTCTATGCGTCTATCCAGACCTAACGCACCATACCGAATGGTTCAAAGCTCTCTTCTGTGCTTCAAGTGATTAATGTTATTGATGAGATACATCCGACGTTTCATCATTCTTCAATCTAGATCTCACCTAATGCATTGACGTATATGGGATCCTTTGCGATATAAACTAAATACGGCATAGTATAAATCGAAGTGGATGCGCGACTATCTTACGGGTGATGGTTATTAATTCAGATTTTCACCTCGCTCTTTGAAGTAAGTGCGGGGCTTTATCGAGGTTTTAATGTTATGCCCATATTCAAGAAAATAGGCAATACATATATTGGGGCGTATCAGTGCGGTGCCGGACAAGATGCGTATCTGGAGGTTGAACTGGTAGCAAATCATGTACCTGTTCCTGAGTTATATGCGAAACCGCCAATGGCGTTTTCACTTTCTGATGGGGTTGATCCTGAAGCGATAAGGGAAGCCGCATTACTGGGTGCTAAAATGGCGAATGATAAATGGGGTACAACGTTTTGGCTTAAGCGCATCGGATATATCCCCAATGATTCGACCCGTTACAGCATTCATGCCCGTATTGTATATATGATCATCAGTAGGGTGCATGCCGGTGGTGAACTAGCGAACTAAATTTAACCTGTGTTAGTCGATCTCTAATCAGTTTTTATATAGAAGTCAGTATGAACAGTATCGAAAAGTTTGGTTATGAATTATCTGAAAAAGTTTACGATTCTTTAAAAAGAAATATCCGTATTGATTATTGTCATTATGGATACTGTGGTGTTGGATTTGTATTAGAGGATAATAAAGTACTTTACACGCATTTTGATGAGTGGTTGACGTATAGGCATGGGATGCAATATGTACCGGGTGGTTCATATGTAGGGATTATTCAGGCGTTTAATTCAAAGTTTGAATTCATTGACTGGCTATCTGAGCAATCTGATTGTTCGCTGTCGGGCTTTGAAACGGAAGATAATTGGTATATAGACAACCAAAGAGTGACAAGGAAAAGATTAATGTATTTAATTGAAGAAGAAACCGGCGTAAAGTAAAGATACATTTATATAGGTGTTTTTTTCGGGGGGAATATGAAAGGAATGTAATTGGTGGTGTGTTTTCTATAATAAAACCAGACCATCTACGATTTACATCAATACGATGAACGAAGCCAATGCACTCAGAGTACTTATTCAATTATTTTTTTCTTTATTAATCAGTCTATTGATTATGGCTATTGCCACAATCGCATTGAGTATATAAAAGCTGTATGCTTGAAATCCTGCAAAAAAATGCCCATGAGGCAATTGCACATAATAATCCACAGCCTAAAAGCAATATTATATCTTTGATTTTTGACATCATAAAAGATTCTTCATTTCAACATTCATATCAAAAGAGTAAATCATATTTTTACATAATATAATAGCCCAGATGTTTTATATATCCATTTGCTAACACTGGCTATGATACAGAAAGAGACTAAATACATCTTTGAGAAGGATGATTCATGTTTGATTTTGGTGCTTATTTACCGGCGACACGCACGGCGATACATGATAGTGATCGTGTCGGGTGTCGGTGCGCTCAGTTGTTACTCCAACCGGGGCTTTCTTACCAACTCACTCAGTTAGATCTCTGCGGGGCTGAGCGGGATGTCGCGTGGTTTTTACTGGTTGGGAAAGTGACTTCGGTTTCTCACTTGGTGAATGTATTGGGTGTCGATCGGCATACGGTGGAAAGTGTCGCTAATCAACTCGTGCATGCACAATGTGAGATCACGCTGATGCGATGTGAAAGCTGTTTTCCTCTTCTTTCTGAGTTGTCTATCCATCAAGATACCATCATATTGACCCTTGATTCGCGCTTTATTGATACATGTACAGGCATCGAATGGGGATAAAATGGAGTAATGTTGTTGTATAAAAAGCCAGCGCGTAACGATTTCGTTGGTTCAACACGCAGCTATTTTATCGCTATAAAGTATGCATTATCGCGCATACTGATGCCTTTCTCGTAACTCACCATTTATTGCACTACCGAGTGTGATGCTTGTCACTCAATTATCCCTCTTCTCGGGTTTATCTCCGATCCTAATCACACAATGCTTTTTTGGTCCTCGCAAAGAATCTCTATCGGATTATGATGCCATCGAAACGTATCGATGGTGATTTTCTTCCTTCTTCACAATGCCCGTTGATGGCGGTTATTTATGACCGTGTTCATGGTAGGGAAGGCAAGGTCGCCGCTCACTTCACGCACTTAGGCCGATAAGAATGAAAAAAAGTCCCTTACTTAACGCGGATATTGCTTACCTCGTCGCCACTTTGGGTCATACCGATGAAATCACGATTGCTGATGCCGGTTTGCCTATACCGGATCATGTTCAGCGTATTGATTTAGCGCTGACGCACGGTGTGCCGAGTTTTATCGATACGGTGCGTGTGATCTTAACGGAGTCACAAATTGAAGGTGTTGTGATGGCGGAAGAGTTTGCGCAAGTGAGCCCTGAACTTCACCAAGCACTGTTAGCAGAGCTTGAGGCCGAACAGCAGCGCTGCGGCAAAACATTCTCTATCCAAACCGTTTCCCATGAAGCATTTAAAGTACGTACCCAAAGCAGCAAAGCGGTGGTGCGTACCGGTGAATGCACCCCTTATGCCAATGTGATTTTCCAAGTTGGCGTGGTGTTTTAACCCGAACGGATCCAATAGCTGGCACGCAATAACGCATCCTGACGTGCCAGTGAAATACATCGGTATTCGCGTCACCCTACTGACCGGAATCCAAACAACGATAAATGGCCCGCAAGGGCAGATAATGATGGAAGCGCCCTATGTTTATTCGAAATCATACCGTCCAACATGCGGATGGCTATTTAAACAAAACCCCGATTTTCCAATTCTTACTACTTTCAACCGTCTTCGCACTGTGGTCTGCGGCCGCTGCGTTGAACGACGTGTTGATCACCCAATTTAAAACGATTTTCGACCTGTCTAACTTTGCATCGGCATTGGTACAGTCGGCGTTTTACGGCGCTTACTTCTTGGTCGCGATTCCCGCATCGATGGTAGTGAAGAAGTCCTCTTATAAACTGGCGATTTTGCTGGGTTTGGCGCTCTACATCTTTGGTTGTTTGATGTTCTTCCCGGCATCACACGCGGGCACTTACACCATGTTCCTGGCGGCGATTTTCTGTATCGCGATTGGCCTGTCATTCCTGGAAACATCGTGTAATACGTACTCAGCAATGATTGGTGAGCCAGAGCGCGCCACATTGCGCCTGAACGTGTCTCACACCATCAATGCGATGGGCTACATTGTGGGTCTGCTTCTGGGTAAGCACCTGATCTTCCAAGAAGGTGTAAACGTTGAGCAAATGATGTCAACGCTAAGCGGTCATGAGCTAGCGATGTTCAAAGAGCAAGTTTTGCAGCAGACACTGGAGCCGTACAAGTGGCTAGTCGGTATCATTGCGACTGTTGCAGCATTGATTGCGATTACCGAATACCCAAGCTGTAAAGTGGCGAAAAAGCAAAAAGCGGACGAGCCAACATTCGCTGAAACCTTGACTTACTTAGCGAGCAACACCCGTTTCTTCAAAGGTATTGTGACGCAGTTTGCTTATGTGGGTATGCAGGTTGCGGTATGGTCATTCACCATCCGTCTGGCACTGGCAATGGATCCAACCATGGTTGAGCACGATGCCGCGAACTACCTGCTGTACGCATTCATCATGTACTTCCTGGGTAAACTGTTGGCGAACTACCTGTTCACCAAAACCACGCAAGAAAACGTACTGATGGGTTATTCAGCGGTTGGCTTCCTGTGCTTGCTGTACGTCACGTTCGTACCAAACTTCAGCGCAGTATGGGTCGCGGTAGGTACATCTGCACTGTTTGCACCATGTTGGGCAACCATCTTCGCTTCAACCCTGCAGTCAGTGGATACCCGTTACACCGAAACAGCGGGCGGCTTTGTGGTGATGTCTATCATCGGTGGTGCAGCGATTCCTGTGGTACAAGGTCTGTTGGCGGATAACGTAGGTATGCAAACCTCATTCATCGTTAACGCAGTGTGTTTCGCGGTCGTGTTCACTTACTTCCTGAGTGAGAAAAAACACAAGAAGCCAGTGACTTACACAACCAAAGCGTCAGCAACACAAGAAACCGTTGCTAACGCGTAATATTCAGATGGCCATCCGCAAGCGGGTGGCCCTTGCTTCGAGTGAGTGTGTATCACGCGCTCCTCAACTCAAGGTGAAAAGATAATGATGTTGACATTCCCACTCCATAAAGCGCATTTTACCGCGCACAAAACATTGATTGCTCAATCGGCGGACTTTGAAATTCATGCGTTTGCGTACCGTTCTGGCATTGAAGCGTTGGAAATCAAGAACAGTCAAGGTCACTTGGTGGTGCTGCCGTTCATGGGACAAATGATTTGGGACGCTGAGTTTCTTGGTACCGATTTGTGCATGAAGAACATGTTCAGCGAGCCAAAGCCGGCGAAAAGCATTGTGGAAACTTACGGTTGTTTTGCGTTCCACGCGGGTATGATCCGCATGGGTTGCCCAACGCCGCAGGACGATCATGTGCTGCATGGTGAAATGCCGTGTGCAAATATGGACACCGCGTGGTTGGAAATCGATGAAACGTCGGTGACCATCAAAGGTACGTACGAATATGTGATGGGCTTTGGGGATCATTATCTGGCCACACCATCAGTACGCTTAGCAAAAGATGCGAGCGTGTTTGATATTCAAATGCAGGTGAAGAACTTGGCCAGCGTGCCGATGCCGCTGCAGTACATGTGCCATATCAATGCGGCGTATATCGACAATGCCGAGATGACACAGAACATTCCAGACAGCACGTTCACGCTGCGCGAAAGTGTTCCTGCACATGTGCAGCCAACAGAGCAGTGGCTGGCGTTCAATGAATCGATGAAAGTGTCTGCACCAATGGCCGCATTGGATCAGCCAGCGATGTACGACCCAGAAATTGTGTACTTTATGGAAAATCTGCCAGATCACGTTGAACGTGCAGAATTTCGTATGAATATTGGCGATAAGTCGCTGGTCACGGCTTTTAATACCAACGAGTTTTGCAGTGCTACTCGCTGGATTTTACGCAGTGAAGATCAACAAGTGGCAGCCTATGCGTTGCCAGCAACGTGTCGTCCGGAAGGCTTCCTGACGGCCAAAGCCAACGGCACGCTACAGTACTTAGCACCGCAAGAAGCGCGTGTGTTTACCGTGCGTACCGGTATTGAACATAATTAAAAAATCCATTGTGCGCGTCGTCTTCGCGGTCAGTGGGGCGAGCGCCGATGAAAAACAACGTTAGCTAGCGTTTTAAGAACCAAATATAAGAACCAATTTGAGAACCAAGGATAACCGTATGAATAAGTTAGTGGTATTAGGTAGTGTGAATGCAGACCATGTGCTTCAGGTGCCTTCTTTCCCGCGTCCGGGTGAGACATTGCACGGTCGCAACTACCAAGTGATCCCTGGTGGTAAAGGTGCCAACCAAGCTGTGGCGGCTGCGCGTTTGAATGCGGATACCGGCTTTATTGCTTATGTGGGTGATGATGCGTTCGGCATTAACATTCGCGAACATTTCAAAATGGACGGCATCAACATTGCCAGCGTGAAGATGCAGCCAAACTGCCCAACCGGTATCGCGATGATTCAGGTGGCTGACAGCGGCGAAAACAGTATCTGTATTTCAGCAGAAGCCAACGCGAAATTAACCGCCGAAGCGATTGAAACAGACTTGGATGCGATCCGTCAGGCGGATTACCTGCTGATGCAATTGGAAACCCCAATGTGTGGTATCGAGAAAGCGGCGCAAACAGCAAAAGCGGCAGGTACAACGGTTATCCTTAACCCTGCGCCAGCACGTGAACTGCCAGATACGTTGTTGAACCATGTAGACATCATCACGCCAAACGAAACCGAAGCCGAAGCACTAACCGGTATCACCGTTGATAGCGATGAAGCGGCACAGCAGGCTGCGAACGTTCTGCATGCCAAAGGTATCCATACGGTGATGATCACCTTGGGTGCGAAAGGTGTGTGGCTAAGCCAAGGCGGTGAAGGCAAAGTGATCCCGGGTTTCCGCGTGGAAGCGACCGACACAACGGCGGCTGGCGATACGTTTAATGGGGCATTCGTCACTGGTTTGCTGGAAGAAATGCCGCTAGAATCAGCGATTAAGTTTGCCCATGCCGCCGCTGCGATCAGCGTGACACGTTTTGGGGCACAAACATCGATCCCTCGCCGTGAAGAAGTCGAGGAATTTCTCGCTAAGCAGTGATAGGAGCAAGATAGCGTGGCAACCATGAAAGATATCGCCAAATTGGCGGGTGTGTCGAGCTCAACGGTGAGCCATGTTATCAACCAATCACGTTATGTCAGTGAAGAAATGACTGAGCGGATCAATCGAGCCGCTCAGGAACTCAACTACACCCCCTCCGCGCTCGCGCGCAGCCTGAAAATGAACCGCACCAAAACCTTCGGCATGCTGGTGACCACCTCTACCAACCCGTTCTACGGGGAGGTGGTAAAAGGGGTTGAGCGCAGCTGCTATCAGCAAGGGTATAACCTCATTTTGTGTAACACCGAAGGTGATCACCAGCGCATGCAGGACTCGATTAACACCTTGCTGCAAAAGCGGGTTGATGGGGTGATCCTGATGTGTTCCTCATTAGAAGGGGAGCAGTTCGATATCTTTGATAAATACCCAGACATTCCCGTTGTGGTGATGGATTGGGGGCCGATCCGGTTTACTTGTGACAAAATTCAAGATAACTCGCTCAGTGGCGGCTACATGGCGGCGAAGCACCTGATTGATTGCGGCCATCGTGACATTGGTTGTATCACAGGGCCGCTCAATCGTTATCAAGCCATGATGCGTTATGAAGGCTTTAAGCGTGCACTGAATGAAGCGGGGCTGACGTTCAATCCGAAATGGATCGTTGAATCGAATTTTGAATGCGATGGTGGCTATGACGCCTTTAACCGTATTTATGCCTCAGGCAAGCTGCCAACGGCCATTTTCGCCTGTAACGACATGATGGCGATGGGGGTGATGAATGCCGCCAACGAAAAGGGCTTGTCTGTCCCACAGGACTTTTCGCTCATCGGGTACGATGACATTCACATTGCCCAGTTCATGTCGCCCGCACTGACCACCATTCACCAGCCGAAATACCGGTTGGGGCAGGCCGCCGTGGAAACCTTATTAAAACGTTTAGCCGGCGAGACGAGTGATGTTGGCGTGATCCAGTTTGAAGCGATGTTGGTCGAGCGTAAAACCGTCGCGGTGATCAACGGGGAATAATCGTCAGGTTCTGTGAATGGCGTTGTAATGGTGCTTGTCGGTGGCGTTAGAAGAGGTGCGCTGACGCACCTCTTTGTTTTTATACAATCTGTTTTCTCATGCCTCATATTGACAACTAAAACTTAAAACTGCTCACAAATACTTTTCCAGCCTAGCTGCTTACCGGCTTTTTTCGCTTCATTCATCATGGATTTTGGGCCACATGTGAAGATGGTGGGTTTGGCCGTAAAGCGCTGATTTTTATAGATGGACGTAAAGTCGGGACGCCCTGTATGCAGGCGTAGGTTTTCACCTGACAAGGCGGTTAGCCAATCGGGGAAAGGTTGTCCAGAGGTCAGATAGAGTTCTATTTTCACGCTGCTTTCAAACGTATTCATTAACGGGGGTAAGAGCGGTTGCAGCCAAGCCAATATCGGCGCGTCGCGCAATACCCATAAAATGGTGATCTGCTTGTTTTTAGCGCCCCGCAGTAGCCAGGCTTGTAACAGGCTAAAAATAGGGGTGATGCCAATCCCTCCCGCGACGAGGATCCAATTACGTTTATGCTGGCTGTATGCCATTGGACTCGCCCATGCCCCGCGAACGTGCACCGTTAGCGTAGAAAAGTCGGTTAATTCTTTCGTCCAATCGCCCACTTTCTGAATTTTGATGATCGCCCGCCCTTGCTCATCAGCTAATCCCGTTAGACTGAAATCATGCCAATCTTTATCGCTGAGTTGATGGGACTTAATTTGTACATAATGCCCCGCCTTATTATGCACATGAGCCGGTAAGGGGAGGTGCATGATAATAAAATGCGGTAAGCGGCTATCAATGTGTGCTTGGATATGATTGTAACGGCGCACACTATGATTAATGAGTAGTTCAATAAACAACACTAAGCAGGGGGCAAATAACCATTCTAATCGGGGAATGTGTAACAGCGATAAAATAGCAATGAGATACCCTAAGCGGTGCAGTTGGCGAAATGCGTGAAAGTGTTTTTTCCTAAACCATAATAGGGAGGTAAACCACATCACCGCAAACAGACTGAACATCACCAAGCCAGACATATTGATCCTGAATTGACGAGATTGCCAACCTTGATAAGACAGGCTGATCACTTCCTCATAAGTTTGCAGGGGCAAGGTGTTAATCGCATAGGTCATCGTGGAATCTTTACTGTGGCACTTCGTACAATCCTCTTTCATTAAGGGGGCAATATCTTGCTGATAGCGGTCAAACGCACGGCCTTCTCGGATCCATTCATCGACCATCTCAATACTTTCATCCTCACTGACAAACTCATACATGGTCGTTTTCATTGAACGCACGAGATCAGGTTCGCTGCCCACTAAAACAGGGAGAAAATCTTCTTCCAAGGTGGTGTAGTACACCAAATACTGACTGGCATGCAGTAGCGCAAACGCCATGAGCGCATGACCAAGCCATTGATGTAAGGATTTCACTCGGCGAATAGGCAGCAACTGACTGATTGGAAATTGGCTTAACCAAGTCAGGCTATTTCGCATCACGGGCAACCAACATAGCGCCATAATAATGAGTAGACAGTAAGCGGCGACACGGCCTAATTGCAGGTAGATATTGGTGGTGTCATTCGACTCAACATGCCAACCGAGATAGGCTTGATAAGCCAATGCCCCGAGTAAGCAGAGAAACCATAAGAGGCTAAAAAAATTTAAGGTTTTGATAAACTTCATAGAAAATAGGCCGAGTTGTGATCAACTCGGCCAACCTTTTATTGGGCGAACGTGAATGTGATGGATTTGTTGTGATAGAGGTGGTTGATCTGGCTATTATCGAAAGCGGCCACACCAAAATAGTACGTTTTGTTTAGGTCAGAAAATTGCAAATCTTTCTCTTTATCTTCCGTGACTAATTTCCGTTTCACCTCTAGGTGCCATGACTGACCATCCCAGTGGCCATAACCTTCGACGTCTGCACGAGAACCGGTAAAGGGTGCGGTAATAATGGCCGGTACCATGTCACCCGCTTGGTAGGTATCAACAAAAGGGACTTTGTCTTTATCTTCAATCCAGTAAGTAAATTGTTCTGGATTTTTTAACGCAAAAGCAGGGGCCGATTTGTCCTCGTTGTAGTTATTGTAATAGCCGCCGGATAATTTCTTATCGGGCTTACGTCCCCACTTTTTATTGGTGTTTTTTTCGGAGTCGACAAAGCCATCATCTACCTGACGATTAACATTGGTTCGCGTGCCTTTCCATTGCCATTCATCAATCAGGTAATCGTTTTTGGTGTAATGGCGGCCTGATGAGTCATCAGGGATCCCATCAATGAGCCCTTCTTCAACCATGTGGCATGATTTATCGCAGCCTTTCTTCTGAAATCCCTTCTCGTTAATATTCCAAAAAACCGCCATTTTGTCTTCATACCAAGTGTTCGCATGTTTGGTGCTATCGAGGTTTTTAAGCTGTTTCCAACTGCCGTCTTTTTGTTTTTGCCACGGAAAACGCTGATGATCTTTATCGTCATCTTCCCAGCTAAACATAAAGTACACATATTCCCCATCGTAAAGGCTACGCACTGTCATGTTCGTCCGTTTCAGACCGTCATAACCGTTATTTGGCTCATAGGGGAGTTCATCCAATTTAACGGTGACGATGGAAGACGCCTGCCATGCATCATCAAATTTCCCATCAATCTTGATAGGGTGGGGGGCTTTTTGACTGGTTAACGATAACCCTTTTTCTGCTATTGCGTGACTGCTGCACGCCAACAATACCAGAGGGAAAATATTCCTCATTGCGACAATCCTTTGCGTTCAAAGGATGTGGATGATAATGGTATTGCGAATTATTATCAATAATGTTTATGGAAGGTGTTGCACATATTTTTTGTTCGATAGGCGCTCTGCCCATCCAGTGTGTATTCATGTGGCTTTATTTGCTTTCCACCCGCTCACCACGCCAGTAATAGTAGTTGGCATCTTCCATGTCGTATGTGTTGTAGTCGCTATGGTTACGGGTAAAACTGTCAGGATCGGCACCGTCGACTTTTTTCCCTTCCCAATACACATGTTTGGCATCTCGAATGGCAGATTCTCGAATAATGACTTCCACCGTGTTGATGTCTATTCCTTCGATTTTGGTATGGCCAAAATACATGGATTGGCCATCACTGCCGTAGGTTGAAAAGCGTTCTAATAGGGTAAATTGTGGGACGTTCACCCCCTCTAAAGGATGCCCTAAGTAGAAGATATGATCGGCCGTTTTTAAGAACGTTTCTTCGCTCAATACTTCCAGCGAACCGCTTTGTTTTGATATGACACGGTCTTCAAAGAATACGTGCTGTGCATCTTGACCATAACGACTGGTGGTGGAGTAGTCCTCAAAGATGGCCTCTAGCAGTGTGAATGAGGCGGGGTCGGCTTGTGGAATAATGGCACCGTTGAAATACACATGTTGGGCATCTTTGGCAAAATGGTCGTGGTCAATTAATGTAAACGTCGCGGCATCTGCGTCGGGAAGTGCCGTGCCATCGTCATATACGATGTTATCAATGGCCAGGTGTTCATCCCCCAGTATGCGAAAGGTGCTGATGTCTTGATAGGGAAGGCTTGCTAACCAAAAGGTAGCACTATCCTGTCCCGTGTAGCGTTCATCACCGTCATGAATAAAATCCGCCTTATACCAGTAGAGATGCGATGTATCGTAGAAATATTGGTTATCAAGTACGCGAAAGTGTTGTCCGACAACGTCGGTTTTTACAAAGCTATTATCACTTTTGATGTACACCGCGTGTTTATCTTTAGCGACATCGTCACTGAGTATTTCAAATGTGTCGTAGTCCACATCCATGATGCGATAGTCGTAATAGTAATGTTGTTTGTCTTTCGCCCAACTGTCCGCAATGATTTCAAAGGTGTTAGGATCAGCGTCTTTGACGGTCATGAATTCATGGCGTTTGCTAAGGCGTTTGAGGAGTCCACCGTCGTTAACATAGACGCCAGCCTTATCTTTCACCACAAAGTGATTGATGATCTCGATCGTATCGCGATCAGCCACCGTTGATATTTTTGTCGGGCCGTAATACACGCTGTCTTTATCGCGGGCATATTTTTCATTCAGCACTTCAAAGGTATCGAGGTCGGCGCCTTCTACAACGTCAGTACCCAATTGAAACCAGTTGCCATAGGGTGAATAGCGAATGTGTTGACGGTTATAGGAATAGTAATAGGAGGTGGATTTGTCTTCATCGACCGTGCCAGAAAACCAAAACGAAGGGTTAATAACGTAGCTGAGAAGTGCTCTGTCACCCATGTGAATGTTTGCCAGTATGAAAGGAAACACAAAGAGTAACGCGAGATACAACCAAAATGGTCCACTGAATAGGCTCCCCATTTCCCACCTCCATGCTGTTGAGATTGATGCTGTAATGGCTGGTGGCAATATACAGGAAAGCGGAAAGGACTGAATGCTGTCGGTGACGTTGTTGGAGAGGGATCAAGGTAAAGCAGAAAGCTGATTGAAAGGTGATTATTGTAATGCCCAGTCAGTAATTAATGGAATGCTGATATGCGTGTTGGACCACTCGACCGTTTCGATAAGTTGTACCATTTCAACATCCGTTTCTTCTAATAGTTGGTTATTTGCATCATAGAGTTGGATGAATCCAGGTGCATCGCCTGCACCGCTGCCTGGCATAACGGGTARATATTGTTTGTACATGAATACTTCAACGCGATAACGATTATCCGGACTGTCGAAGGTTTTATACACACTGGCATGCCACGATTTTTTTAAAGGAGGATGATAAAAAGAGGTCATGAATAATAACCCGATAAAAGCAATGGTCATTAGGCATAAATTCCCGCGTTTCAATATATTCACCTCATCGTTATTCCTGCTACAGGCCGTCCATTTTTATTACAAAAAATATATCACATGTCTGTATTTTTAAACACAATGAACAACTTTTCATGTATTGCTCTGTCAGCATGATGGTTATATTGTCATTTTTCTCTTGGACATTTTTGCTGCTAGATTAAGCCTTTGATAAATAGCTATTATA
>NZ_JAKJSN010000004.1:0-4972 GCF_050337005.1 Photobacterium japonica
GGGCGGAACAAATCCTATCAATGATGCAAAATCTTTTTTATCTTTTTTGAAAATATTTAAAAAAGTTAAACCTGATGTTGTTTTAAACTTCACTCCTAAAAATAATATCTACGGTACGTTAGCAGGATTTTTGGTTGGAGCTAAATCTATCAATAATATAGCGGGATTAGGAATGGTTTTCATTAATGAAAGCTTAACATCTAAAGTTGCTCGTATGTTATATAAAGTCAGTCAGCCTAAAGCTACAAAAATTTTCTTCCAARATGAAGAAGATAAAGCGCTTTTTGAAAAATATAAATTAGCCCCTCTTCGTATTACCGACCGCTTACCAGGATCTGGTGCTGATTTATCTCGCTTTACTTTATCTCCTTCCTGCGATGACGGCGTTACGCGTTTTCTTCTTATTGCGCGAATGCTTTACGATAAGGGAATTGGTGAATATGTCAAAGCCGCTCGAATATTGAAAGAAAAGTATGGACGAAACGTAGAGTTTAACCTTTTAGGCTTTCTAGACGTTAACAATCCATCTGCAGTCTCTAAAGCTGATATGCAATCTTGGGTTGATGAAGGAATTGTCAACTATTTAGGAACTTCAGATTGTGTAGAAATAGAGATTGCTAAAGTTGATTGTATGGTACTCCCTTCATTTTATCGTGAAGGAGTGCCAAAGTCTCTTCTTGAAGCCGGCGCAATGGGCAAGCCGATTGTTACTACTGATAATGTCGGCTGTCGTGAAACGGTTGATAATGGCATCAATGGTTATTTGTGCAAGCCTCGTTGCAGCGATAGCCTTATCGAAAAACTAGAACTTATGATTAGCCACTCACATGAGGAGAGGCTTGCTATGGGTCATGCTAGTCGAAAGAAAATTGAAAATGAGTTTGACGAGAAACTTGTCATAACGAAGTATCTTGATGCTGTTGAAGCATGTTTTAAATTGTAATCGAGTAAATAATGAAAATTGCTGTTGCTGGTACAGGCTATGTTGGCCTGTCTAATGCTGTGCTATTAGCTCAGCACAATGAAGTTATCGCTGTTGATATCATCGAAGAAAAAGTTAATATGCTTAACGATCGTATTTCACCGATTGTTGATGCAGAAATTGAAGATTTTCTAGCGAATAAAGAGCTGAATCTTTCAGCCACTCTTGACAAACAACAAGCATATAAAGATGCTGAGTTCGTTATTATTGCAACACCAACCGATTATGACGTTGTTAATCATTACTTCAATACTTCATCTGTTGAAGCGGTTATCAAAGACGTGATGGCCATTAACCCTAATGCGGTAATGGTGATCAAGTCTACCGTGCCTGTGGGGTATACCGCGCGCATCAAACAAGAACTGGGTTGTGACAACATTTTGTTCTCGCCAGAGTTCCTGCGTGAAGGCCGTGCGTTATACGATAACTTGCATCCCTCACGTATTATCGTCGGTGAGCGTAGTGAACCTGCCGAAGTATTTGCGAATTTGCTTCTTGAAGGCGCGGTTAAACAAGATATTGAAGTCTTGTTTACGGACTCGACGGAAGCGGAAGCAGTAAAACTGTTCTCTAATACCTATTTGGCTATGCGTGTTGCTTACTTTAACGAGTTAGATTCTTACGCTGAGGCATATGGGCTAGATGCGCGTCAAATCATTGAAGGTGTGGGTTTAGACCCTCGTATTGGTAATCACTATAACAATCCATCATTTGGTTACGGTGGATATTGTTTGCCGAAAGACACCAAGCAGCTTCGTGCTAACTACGCATCGGTACCTAACAGCATTATTGGTGCAATTGTTGAAGCCAATACGACACGCAAAGACTTTGTTGCAGATTCAATTATGAAGCGCAATCCAAAGCGTGTAGGTATCTACCGTTTGATCATGAAATCGGGTTCAGACAATTTCCGAGCATCGAGTATTCAAGGCATCATGAAGCGTTTGAAAGCCAAAGGTATCGAAGTGGTGGTGTACGAACCCGTGCTGCAAGAAAAAGAGTTTTTCCACTCAGCTGTGATTGAAGAATTTGGTGAGTTCAAGGCTATGTCGGATGTGATTGTTTCTAACCGTATGGCAGAAGAACTCGCTGACGTTGCAGAGAAAGTCTATACCCGCGATTTGTTTGGTTCGGATTGAATCGAAGTAAAAGCAGGGACGAGAATAAGAGCGGTAAGTTTTTTTTACAAGTAATCTGCACAGAAGCGTTGAGAAATGATGGATATATCCTTCTCCTTTCTTATTCTGACGACCCTAGACCCTAGACCCTAGACCCTAGACCCTAGACCCTAGACCCTAGACCCTAGCCCTATATATGGACATCTCATGAAAAAAATCACGAAAGCTGTCATCCCTGTAGCTGGCCTCGGCACGCGCATGCTGCCTGCTACTAAAGCCATTCCGAAGGAAATGTTGCCGATTGTTGATAAGCCGCTTATTCAATATATTGTTAAAGAGTGTATTGACGCTGGCATTAAAGAGATTGTATTGGTCACGCACTCTTCAAAGAATGCTATCGAAAACCATTTCGATACCTCTTATGAGCTTGAAGCGACGCTTGAGAAGCGCGTTAAGCGCCAGTTGCTGGAAGAAGTTCAATCGATCTGTCCGAAAGATGTCACCATCATGCATGTGCGCCAGGGTCACGCAAAAGGCTTAGGTCATGCGGTACTTTGCGCCAAACCGCTTGTAGGTGATGCGCCATTTGCAGTGGTACTGCCAGATGTGATTTTGGACGAATACACCGCCAACCAGCGCACTGAAAACTTAGCGGCGATGTTACAACGTTTTGATGCTACGGGGGCCAGCCAAATTATGGTAGAGCCTGTACCAATGAGTGAAGTGTCTAAATACGGTGTGGTAGATTGTGGTGGGGCAGAACTTGCACCGGGCGACTCATCTGGTATGACACGGATGGTAGAAAAACCAACAGTTGAAGAGGCACCGTCGAATTTAGCCGTTGTGGGCCGTTATGTGTTGTCTGCCAACATTTGGGACAAGCTTGCGATTACCCCACCAGGTGCGGGCGATGAAATCCAATTGACCGATGCCATTGATATGTTAATGGCTGACGAAACCGTTGAAGCCTTCCATATGAGCGGTAAATCACACGATTGTGGTGACAAACTGGGTTATCTCAAAGCCTTTGTCGAATATGGTTTGCGCCATGACACCTTAGGCGGTGATTTTGCACTTTATTTACAATCTGTGATGGACACAGATAAAAGTTTAAAGCTCGTCAGTTAACATTCCTCATGATTTAAAATCAGCCTGCTGTCGTTTTTATTTCAACGTTACGTTTAATGATGCAATCAATTCCTCAGCATATAAGACATTACTATGACAACTACCGCGTTTATTTTTGTTTTTATCTTATCGTTTTGTAGCTTATTTGTGTTCCGCAAAGTGGCAAAACGTATTGGCCTGGTCGATAAACCCAATGCCCGTAAACTGCACCAAGGGGTCATCCCTTTAGTGGGCGGGATCTCCATTTTCACCACGGTGTGTATTGGCTTTTTATTGTTCTTGCCCGTTACCCCTAATTTACTCCTGTTCTTAGGCTGTGCCTTTATTTTAGTCGTCATCGGTGCCATTGATGATTACTACGATATCAGCTTCAAGTTCCGTCTATTGGTGCAAGCGGGTATTTCACTTGCCATGATCCACCTTGGCGGTCACAGCCTGCATAACCTTGGCTTCTTAATGGGCAGTGAAACCATCACCTTGTCCCCGCTCGCCAGTGGTATCGTCACCGTATTGGGCGTAATAGGGGCGATCAATGCCTTTAACATGGTCGATGGCATTGATGGCTTGCTGGGCGGCTTAGCCTCGGTCACCTTTGGGGCCATGGGTTGGGTATTTTACACCAATGGTAACGAATACTTGGCGGCGGTATGCCTGCTGATTGTTACGGCCATGGTGCCATACATCATGTTGAACTTAGGCATTCCATTAGGACGTCGCTTTAAAGTCTTCATGGGGGATGCAGGCAGCGTGTTGATTGGCTTTGCGGCTGTATGGATGTTGATCCGCGGCACGCAAGAGCCGGGTGTGTACGCGTTCAAACCGGTGACGGCATTGTGGTTGATTGCGATCCCGTTAATGGACATGGCAACCATTATGATCCGCCGTATCCGTAAAGGCCATTCACCGTTTAAGCCAGACCGTGAACACTTGCACCACATTTGTCAGCGTATCGGCTTGTCTTCAGCCATGTCATTGGTGGTGATTTGCACCATGGCAGCAGCCATGGCAGCCATCGGTATTTGGGCGGATATGCACGGCGTGCGTGAATCCGTCATGTTCATCAGCTTCTTGGCGGTATTTGGCGTGTACTTCTTTGTCATCAGCCATATCTGGCGTATTACCACGCTTATCCATAAGTTAGTGGGCAGTAACAAAGCCCCACGTTTTGATGAACAAGTCTCTGAGTCTGGTACAGATAAATAAGACGTAGGTAACGTGGTCAAACAAACGTTGGCGGTGATCGTCAACGTTCACTTTTTAGCGTTTTTCACATAAACGGTAGTTGTCTATAAAGTGCTGTCTCCTTGCTCGGAGCCAGCACTTTTTTGTATTCACACGATACGTTTTTATGTTCAATATAAAAAATAGCGTCATGAACCCCTTGGCTAGGGACATTTACCTTGAAAAACACCGCAGGGAGAAATCAATAATGTCATTGAGCGCAGTAATTTTGGCAGCCGGTAAAGGCACCCGTATGTATTCTGAATTACCGAAGGTACGTAAGCGCTGAATTAACCCCACCTTCAATAATTCAGCCACATAGACGATCCTGTTTCTTCGTTATTTAAGGAGAAACACCATGACATCTACCAAACGACAACATTGGCAGTCTATTATCGATGAGCAAACCCAAAGCGACCTCACCAAAGCCGATTTTTGTYAGCAGCGTAATATCAAACTGGCGACGTTTTACTATTGGCTGAAAAAGCTACGCACTAATGACGAGATTCAATGTGTATTACCT
>NZ_JAKJSN010000005.1:0-2192 GCF_050337005.1 Photobacterium japonica
TTGAAGTGACCGCACAAGTCGTGGATGCCGCAGGTAACGCCTCACCAGAAGTGAGCGACAATGCGCTGGTAGATTCAGAGGCTGCACCAGCGCCATCGGTAGAACTGCTAGGTGATACCAATGGTGATGGCGTCTACAACAGCGACGAACTGGGCGCTGACGGCACAGTCACCGCAGAAGTGACATTGGCTGCGGGCACCGAAGTCGGCGACCGGGTCATCATCAAGGATACTGACGGTACCATATTGGTTGACCGTGAAATCACGCAAGCCGATCTGGATAACGGCATTCAAGTTGAAGTATCGGTTGGTACAGGTAACAACGTGGAAGTGACCGCACAAGTCGTGGATGCCGCAGGTAACCCATCACCAGAAGTGAGCGACAACGCATTGGTTGATACAGAAGCAGCACCGGCCCCATCGGTTGAGCTGCTAGGCGACACTAACGGCGACGGCGTCTACAACAGCGACGAACTGGGTGCTGACGGCACCGTAACCGCAGAAGTGACACTGGCTGCAGGTACCGAAGTCGGCGACCGCGTCATCATTAAAGACACAGACGGCTCAATCCTCGTTGATCGTGAAATTACCCAAGCAGATCTCGATAACGGTATTCAGGTTGAAGTGAATGTTGGCGCTATCACTGGCGGCAACGGTGTTGAAGTCACAGCGCAAGTGGTCGATGCCGCAGGTAACGCCTCACCAGAAGTAAGCGATAACGCCTTGGTTGATAATGGCGCTGCTCCGGCCCCATCGGTAGAGCTGCTGGGCGACACCAACGGTGACGGCGTCTACAACAGCGACGAACTCGGCGCTGACGGCACAGTAACGGCAGAAGTGACATTGGCTGCGGGCACTGAAGTCGGCGACCGCGTCATCATCAAAGATACCGACGGTTCTATTCTGGTTGACCGTGAAATCACCCAAGCGGATCTAGATAACGGCATCCAGGTTGAAGTATCGGTTGGTGCAGGTAACAACGTTGAAGTGACCGCACAAGTCGTGGATGCCGCAGGTAACCCATCACCAGAAGTGAGCGACAATGCACTGGTGGATAATGAGGCTGCACCAGCACCATCGGTAGAGCTACTGGGTGATACCAATGGTGATGGCGTCTACAACAGCGACGAACTGGGCGCTGACGGCACAGTCACCGCAGAAGTGACACTGGCTGCGGGCACCGAAGTCGGCGACCGCGTCATCATCAAAGATACCGACGGTACTGTGCTGGTTGATCGTGTGATCACTCAAGATGATTTGAACAACGGTATTCAGGTTGAAGTATCGGTTGGTACAGGAAACAACGTTGAAGTGACCGCACAAGTGGTGGATGCCGCAGGCAACCCATCACCAGAAGTCAGCGACAACGCACTGGTGGATAATGGCGCAGCACCAGCACCATCGGTAGAGCTACTGGGCGACACCAACGGTGACGGCGTCTACAACAGCGACGAACTGGGCGCTGACGGCACAGTCACCGCAGAAGTGACATTGGCTGCGGGCACTGAAGTCGGCGACCGGGTCATCATCAAAGATACCGATGGCACAATCCTCGTTGACCGCGAAATTACCCAAGCCGATCTCGATAACGGCATTCAAGTTGAAGTGTCTGTTGGGACGGCTAGTAACGTGGAAGTGACTGCACAAGTTGTTGATGCGGCCGGTAACCCATCACCAGAGGTGAGCGACAACGCATTGGTGGATACCGAAGCGGCACCAGCCCCAACGGTTGAGCTGCTAGGCGACACTAACGGCGACGGCGTNTACAACAGCGACGAACTCGGCGCTGACGGCACAGTCACCGCAGAAGTGACATTGGCTGCGGGCACTGAAGTCGGCGACCGCGTCATCATCAAAGACACCGACGGCACTATCTTGGTTGACCGTGAAATCACCCAAGCCGATCTCGATAACGGCATTCAAGTTGAAGTATCGGTTGGTACAGGTAACAACGTTGAAGTGACCGCACAAGTCGTGGATGCCGCAGGTAACGCCTCACCAGAAGTGAGCGACAATGCGCTGGTAGATTCAGAGGCTGCACCAGCGCCATCGGTAGAACTGCTAGGTGATACCAATGGTGATGGCGTCTACAACAGCGACGAACTGGGCGCTGACGGCACAGTCACCGCAGAAGTGACATTGGCTGCGGGCACCGAAGTCGGCGACCGGGTCATCATCAAGGATACTGACGGT
>NZ_JAKJSN010000006.1:0-6738 GCF_050337005.1 Photobacterium japonica
CTACTCGTTTTCACTTGAAATGCGCTACCGGTTACGGGGCTATCACCCTGTATCGCTGTGCTTTCCAGCACATTCACCTGTCGCACAACTAGCTTAAGGGCTAATCCGGTTTCGCTCGCCGCTACTACCGGAATCTCGGTTGATTTCTCTTCCTCGGGGTACTTAGATGTTTCAGTTCCCCCGGTTCGCCTCATACAGCTATGTATTCACTGCATGATACGTGCTTATGCACGTGGGTTTCCCCATTCGGAAATCCCAGACTCAAGTGGCTTTTACTGCCTAATCTGGGCTTATCGCAAGTTAATACGTCCTTCATCGCCTCTGACTGCCAAGGCATCCACCGTGTACGCTTAGTCACTTAACCATACAACCCCAAGAGGTCTGTATGTTCAAACAACCAAGGTTCGTCACCTATCTTCGATCAAGAAAGATAAGGACATTGGTTTTTCGCCGGACTCGATACAAGACACTTGAATGTGTATTGCTTGAGAACTCGTTTTTATTTTTTATTCTTAAAGAATAAAAACTATTGTAATTCAATCANTCGTCGAAGTGACGACCAATTGAATTTACTAGTCAGCTTTCCAAATTGTTAAAGAGCTTAACGCAAAAAGCGTTAATCAATAACCGAAGTCATTCATTAGCGCTTTCGCTGTTCTTCTAACATTTTAACCAAGCAATCTGTGTGGACACTGCATAAAACAGCAGTCTATCGTTTAAGGAGGTGATCCAGCCCCAGGTTCCCCTAGGGCTACCTTGTTACGACTTCACCCCAGTCATGAACCACACCGTGGTAAACGCCCTCCCCGAAGGGTTAAGCTATCTACTTCTGGTGCAGCCCACTCCCATGGTGTGACGGGCGGTGTGTACAAGGCCCGGGAACGTATTCACCGTAGCATTCTGATCTACGATTACTAGCGATTCCGACTTCATGGAGTCGAGTTGCAGACTCCAATCCGGACTACGACGTACTTTGTGGGATTCGCTCACCATCGCTGGTTGGCAGCCCTCTGTATACGCCATTGTAGCACGTGTGTAGCCCTACTCGTAAGGGCCATGATGACTTGACGTCGTCCCCACCTTCCTCCGGTTTATCACCGGCAGTCTCCCTGGAGTTCCCACCATTACGTGCTGGCAAACAAGGATAGGGGTTGCGCTCGTTGCGGGACTTAACCCAACATTTCACAACACGAGCTGACGACAGCCATGCAGCACCTGTCTCAGAGTTCCCGAAGGCACACCAAAATCTCTTTCGGCTTCTCTGGATGTCAAGAGTAGGTAAGGTTCTTCGCGTTGCATCGAATTAAACCACATGCTCCACCGCTTGTGCGGGCCCCCGTCAATTCATTTGAGTTTTAATCTTGCGACCGTACTCCCCAGGCGGTCTACTTAACGCGTTAGCTCCGAAAGCCACTCCTCAAGGGAACAACCTCCAAGTAGACATCGTTTACGGCGTGGACTACCAGGGTATCTAATCCTGTTTGCTCCCCACGCTTTCGCATCTGAGTGTCAGTATCTGTCCAGGGGGCCGCCTTCGCCACCGGTATTCCTTCAGATCTCTACGCATTTCACCGCTACACCTGAAATTCTACCCCCCTCTACAGTACTCTAGCCTGCCAGTTCCAAATGCTATTCCGAGGTTAAGCCCCGGGCTTTCACATCTGGCTTAACAAGCCACCTGCATGCGCTTTACGCCCAGTAATTCCGATTAACGCTCGCACCCTCCGTATTACCGCGGCTGCTGGCACGGAGTTAGCCGGTGCTTCTTCTGTTGCTAACGTCAAATCCATACGCTATTAACGCATGAACCTTCCTCACAACTGAAAGTGCTTTACAACCCGAAGGCCTTCTTCACACACGCGGCATGGCTGCATCAGGGTTTCCCCCATTGTGCAATATTCCCCACTGCTGCCTCCCGTAGGAGTCTGGACCGTGTCTCAGTTCCAGTGTGGCTGATCATCCTCTCAGACCAGCTAGGGATCGTCGCCTAGGTGAGCCTTTACCCCACCTACTAGCTAATCCCACCTGGGCCAATCTTAGCGCGAGAGGTCCCCTATTCCGAAGAAAAGAAAAGCCCCCTCTTTGGTCCGTAGACGTTATGCGGTATTAGCCATCGTTTCCAATGGTTATCCCCCACACTAAGGCATGTTCCCAGGCATTACTCACCCGTCCGCCGCTCGTCAGCAAAAAAAGCAAGCTTCCTTCCTGTTACCGCTCGACTTGCATGTGTTAGGCCTGCCGCCAGCGTTCAATCTGAGCCATGATCAAACTCTTCAATTAAAAGTGTTTGCTGCTATAAATAGCGGCTCAATGAAAAACTGTGTTGTTCATTACCGAAGTAACGAACGAATTGACTGTGCCAAATCATAAGTAAACTTATCATTTGTATTGGTCACTCAGTATCATTGATAATTCTTTTGTTGACTATCATTTCACGAGTGCCCACACAGATTGCATGGTCAAATTGTTAAAGAACGTTGACTTTCAATRCGTTAGCACATTGTGCTTTCGCGAGTCAGGCTGCGTATAATACGCTTTTCTGATATTCAGTCAAGACAAAATTTTCAGCTTTTTCATCATTCGATGGRAAAGTAAAAACCTTCTGTTGACGTCGCTCACCTTTCAATCAGYGGGAGCGAAATAAAAGCCCGTTCACTGAACGGGCTCTCATCAATTTGRAGCCTGGCGATGTCCTACTCTCACATGGGGAGACCCCACACTACCATCGGCGCTGTTACGTTTCACTACTGAGTTCGGCATGGGATCAGGTGGGTCCATAACGCTATGGTCGCCAAGCAAATTCGNTTTATTTACCGCCTCATGGCCGTAAATAGCAATCTGGAAAAGTTAACTAGTTTTGTTCTCAACACACGATTCAAGTGTTTGTGGAGTCCGTCGTCTCTTGCGAGATAAAACCCCTTGGGTGTTGTATGGTTAAGCCTCACGGGCAATTAGTACAGGTTAGCTCAATGCCTCGCAGCACTTACACACCCTGCCTATCAACGTCGTAGTCTTCAACAACCCTTTAGAGACCTTAAAGGTCTAGGGATGACTCATCTTGAGGCTCGCTTCACGCTTAGATGCTTTCAGCGTTTATCGATTCCGAACTTAGCTACCGGGCAATGCCACTGGCGTGACAACCCGAACACCAGAGGTTCGTCCACTCCGGTCCTCTCGTACTAGGAGCAGCCCCTCTCAATCATCCAACGCCCACGGCAGATAGGGACCGAACTGTCTCACGACGTTCTAAACCCAGCTCGCGTACCACTTTAAATGGCGAACAGCCATACCCTTGGGACCGACTTCAGCCCCAGGATGTGATGAGCCGACATCGAGGTGCCAAACACCGCCGTCGATATGAACTCTTGGGCGGTATCAGCCTGTTATCCCCGGAGTACCTTTTATCCGTTGAGCGATGGCCCTTCCATACAGAACCACCGGATCACTATGACCTGCTTTCGCACCTGCTCGAATTGTCATTCTCGCAGTCAAGCGGGCTTATGCCATTGCACTAACCTCACGATGTCCGACCGTGATTAGCCCACCTTCGTGCTCCTCCGTTACTCTTTGGGAGGAGACCGCCCCAGTCAAACTACCCACCAGGCACTGTCCGCACCCCCGATAAGGGGGCGACGTTAGAACATCAACACGACAAGGGTGGTATTTCAAGGACGGCTCCACAATCACTAGCGTGACTGCTTCAAAGCCTCCCACCTATCCTACACATGTAGGGTCAATGTTCAGTGCCAAGCTGTAGTAAAGGTTCACGGGGTCTTTCCGTCTAGCCGCGGGTACGCAGCATCTTCACTGCGATTTCAATTTCACTGAGTCTCGGGTGGAGACAGCGTGGCCATCATTACGCCATTCGTGCAGGTCGGAACTTACCCGACAAGGAATTTCGCTACCTTAGGACCGTTATAGTTACGGCCGCCGTTTACCGGGGCTTCGATCAAGAGCTTCGACCGAAGTCTAACCCCATCAATTAACCTTCCGGCACCGGGCAGGCGTCACACCGTATACGTCATCTTTCGATTTTGCACAGTGCTGTGTTTTTAATAAACAGTTGCAGCCACCTGGTATCTGCGACTCCCGGCAGCTTAGAGAGCAAGTCTCATCACCGCTAGGAGCGTACCTTCTCCCGAAGTTACGGTACCATTTTGCCTAGTTCCTTCACCCGAGTTCTCTCAAGCGCCTTGGTATTCTCTACCTGATCACCTGTGTCGGTTTGGGGTACGATTCCTTATAACCTGAAGCTTAGAAGCTTTTCCCGGAAGCATGGCATCAATGACTTCANCACCGTAGTGNCTCGACATCGTATCTCAGCGTTAAGTAATCCCGGATTTGCCTAAGATTACCGCCTACATACTTGAACTTGGACGACCGTCGCCAAGCCCACCTAGCCTTCTCCGTCCCTCCATCGCAGTTATAAGCAGTACGGGAATATTAACCCGTTTCCCATCGACTACGCCTTTCGGCCTCGCCTTAGGGGTCGACTCACCCTGCCCCGATTAACGTTGGACAGGAACCCTTGATCTTCCGGCGAGGGAGTTTTTCACTCCCTTTATCGTTACTCATGTCAGCATTCGCACTTCTGATACGTCCAGCATGCCTTACGACACACCTTCAACCGCTTACAGAACGCTCCCCTACCCAATRTGACAAGTCACATTGCCGCAGCTTCGGTGTATAGCTTAGCCCCGTTAAATCTTCCGCGCAGGCCGACTCGACCAGTGAGCTATTACGCTTTCTTTAAATGATGGCTGCTTCTAAGCCAACATCCTGGCTGTCTGAGCCTTCCCACATCGTTTCCCACTTAGCTATAACTTTGGGACCTTAGCTGGCGGTCTGGGTTGTTTCCCTCTCCACGACGGACGTTAGCACCCGCCGTGTGTCTCCCGGATAGTACTTACTGGTATTCGGAGTTTGCAAAGGGTTGGTAAGTCGGGATGACCCCCTAGCCTTAACAGTGCTCTACCCCCAGTAGTATTCGTCCGAGGCGCTACCTAAATAGCTTTCGGGGAGAACCAGCTATCTCCAGGTTTGATTGGCCTTTCACCCCTAGCCACAAGTCATCCGCTAATTTTTCAACATTAGTCGGTTCGGTCCTCCAGTAAGTGTTACCTCACCTTCAACCTGCCCATGGCTAGATCACCTGGTTTCGGGTCTAATCCTAGCAACTGTACGCCCAGTTAAGACTCGGTTTCCCTACGGCTCCCCTAAACGGTTAACCTTGCTACTAAAATTAAGTCGCTGACCCATTATACAAAAGGTACGCAGTCACAGGACAAAGCCTGCTCCTACTGCTTGTACGTACACGGTTTCAGGTTCTATTTCACTCCCCTCACAGGGGTTCTTTTCGCCTTTCCCTCACGGTACTGGTTCACTATCGGTCAGTCAGGAGTATTTAGCCTTGGAGGATGGTCCCCCCATATTCAAACAGGATAACACGTGTCCCGTCCTACTCGTTTTCACTTGAAATGCGCTACCGGTTACGGGGCTATCACCCTGTATCGCTGTGCTTTCCAGCACATTCACCTGTCGCACAACTAGCTTAAGGGCTAATCCGGTTTCGCTCGCCGCTACTACCGGAATCTCGGTTGATTTCTCTTCCTCGGGGTACTTAGATGTTTCAGTTCCCCCGGTTCGCCTCGTTACGCTATGTATTCACGTAACGATACGTGCTTATGCACGTGGGTTTCCCCATTCGGAAATCCCAGACTCAAGTGGCTTTTACTGCCTAATCTGGGCTTATCGCAAGTTAATACGTCCTTCATCGCCTCTGACTGCCAAGGCATCCACCGTGTACGCTTAGTCACTTAACCATACAACCCCAAGAGGTCTGTATGTTCAAACAACCAAGGTTTACGTTYAACTCTTCGATCAAGAAAGARTYAAACATTGGTTTTTCGCCGGACTCTTACACAAGACACTTGAATGTGTTTGTTTTGAGAACTCGTTTTTATTCTTAAAGAATAAAAACTATTGTAATTCAATCATCGTCGNAGTGACGACCAATTGAATTTACTAGTCAGCTTTCCAAATTGTTAAAGAACATTGTGTTTTTCTCTCGAAAACCACTTTCTAATGATTTTCAGCGTCAAAAATGCGGACTTAACAAAGTCACCTTCGTTAAACCTGCGATTNYGTGCAGAAAATTCTTAGAGAGTGGTGGGCGATACCGGGCTCGAACCAGTGACCCCCTGCTTGTAAGGCAGGTGCTCTCCCAACTGAGCTAATCGCCCACATTAGTTTTACATCGCCTGTGGAGGAGATGGTGGGTCGTGCAGGATTCGAACCTGCGACCAATTGATTAAAAGTCAACTGCTCTACCAACTGAGCTAACGACCCNTTRCTTTTTCTTTGACTCTATCAAAGAGAAAGTGGCGTCCCGTAGGGGAGTCGAACCCCTGTTACCGCCGTGAAAGGGCGGTGTCCTAGGCCTCTAGACGAACGGGACTTAGTTTTTCTAAGTTATTGGGCAACTTAGATGCTCTCTTACATTTCAACCAAGCAATCTGTGTGGACACTGCATAAAACAGCAGTCTATCGTTTAAGGAGGTGATCCAGCCCCAGGTTCCCCTAGGGCTACCTTGTTACGACTTCACCCCAGTCATGAACCACACCGTGGTAAACGCCCTCCCCGAAGGGTTAAGCTATCTACTTCTGGTGCAGCCCACTCCCATGGTGTGACGGGCGGTGTGTACAAGGCCCGGGAACGTATTCACCGTAGCATTCTGA